>JAOAPP010000165.1 GCA_025462985.1 Bryobacterales bacterium
TCGCTATGGCTATCAGGCACTGCCGTCCATTCACATCATTGTGAAGAACGGCAATCTGACGCTCGAAGGCGTTGTCGCTAATACGTTCGACAAGAACCTGATCGGCATCCGAGCCAATTCCATTCCCAACGTGTTCAAAGTTACGAACAACCTGGTGGTCGAGAATGGTAAGTAGACTAGGAGGCCGTTAGGGTGGTAGACACGGATTCACCACCCCAGGTAAAGGTCACCTTTGCGGCTTTGCTGTTTTGCTTATCGAGAGAGATCGTGAACTCATCCACTGGCGTGGACAGCTTCTTTACATCCAGAACAAAACGGCCGACGTCTTTTGATTGATCGTAGTCGAAAGCGCCCCACTGATCCGCGACTTTGTTTACGATGATCGTCCACTTATCTTCGCCAGGGATCGCGAAGAGCGCATAGCTCCCTCGTGTCAGATTGACAGAGCCCAGTTTCATCGTGGCAGGAACCGTTAGCTTCGTCGCCTCGTCTGCGCCCAGTCTCCACACCTGATCGAAGGGTGCAACTTGCTGGCCCACCTTGCGGCCCTTCAAATACGGTCTCCCGTATGTGATGTTCACAGGACCCCCACCCAAATCAACGGACACGGTCTCATGCGGGCTCAATCTTTTCCGTTCTTCTCCCTGGAACGCGGATAGCAGCGGAGTTAAAGAGAAGCAGGTAGCGACGCTCAACGCGGATCTTCGGGTCATGATCCTCAATTTATACCTTCCTTGGAAGGGAGGGATCCGTCCGTACTGATTCGTTTCCACCCTTTCGTTTTTTCCAGGTAGCATAACGACCAGTACGGCCGTTTTAAATTCGCTGCTGCCAATCACTGGCCATAATTGCCGCTTACCATTCGCTTACGCCACTTCGCTGAAAAAGGGTAAGAAAGACGCATGCAAGGACTTGCGTGAAAATTCTTCCAAAAAAATATTGCAAAGAATAGGACTGCATGCCACTATCGATTCAGGTGGTCCGAAGGGGCCAAAAGTGGTAGAGGGTGGCGGAAGAGAGTGGTCAGGCAGGCGAAACGACGATGGTCGATGCTCCTCGGGGCGTCCTCAGCGCACGTGTCGACGAGAAAGGCCGCTTGAAGTTGCCCGCGTCGATCGTGCAGTATCTGGATGGGTTTGGGGAACGCAAAGTGTTCATCACTACGCTGAACGTGAAGACAGCGCGTATCTATCCTATTTCAGTTTGGAAGCGAACGGAGGCAGTCCTTGAAGAGTCCGCAGAAGACTCTGATGTTCGGGATGATCTTGCGTTCATTGCTTACCACTATGGTGCCGACGATGAGATCGACGGCCAGGGTCGCGTGCTGGTTCCAACAGAGCTGCGGCGAACCTTGAAGCTCGAAAACGAGCAGGTTTATCTGCGCTGCACAAAACAGCGCATTGAGGTGATCGGACGCGAGATGTATGAGAGCCGCCTGGCGCAAGCCGTGGCAGGCGCCGACGGGAAGCTTCTGAGCCTCGAGAAGAAGGGATTGCGGTAGACCCGATGTATGGATACCGCTCAGTTGCAGGAACCATGGCACTATTCGGTGCTTTTGAAAGAGTCGTTGGAGTATCTGGCGATTCGGCCGAATGGGGTTTATGCCGATGTAACGGCTGGGCTCGGTGGGCATACGGCAGCGATAGCGGAACGGCTGGATAGCGGATTCGTCATCGCCTGTGATCGCGACGCTGATTCACTCGAACTGGCGCGCGCGAATACCGTCAATAAGAACAGCAACATCCGGTTTTTTCACGGAGCTTTTTCGAAGCTGTCAGAGGCGCTGCGTCAAAACGGCGTTTCAGAGGTGGACGGCGTGCTGGCCGATCTAGGTGTCAGCCGCTATCAGCTCAGCAGTGGAGAGCGTGGGTTTTCGCTGATGGAGGACGGTCCTCTGGATATGAGGATGGATCGGGCTCAGGAGGTGACCGCAGCGGATCTCGTGAATGAATTGTCTGAAAAGGCTCTTGCCGATTTGATTTATCAGCTCGGTGAAGAAAGGAGGTCACGAAGAATCTCCAGAGCAATCGTTCGCGCGCGGCCCATTCTGACCACTGGGCGTCTTGCCAAGGTAGTGGAAGGGGTCGTGCCGCGAACGGGGAGAATTCATCCGGCGACTCAGACCTTCATGGCCTTGCGCCTGAAGGTAAATGAGGAGTTCGACGAGCTGGATCAGTTACTCCGGTTGGCGCCGGAGCGGTTGCGATCAGGTGGACGCTTTGTTGTTTTGACGTTCATGTCGTCGGAAGACCGGAAGGTGAAGCAGGCGTTTCAGTCGTTGGCGCGCGGGGGGCAGGCGAGGATCTTAACTAAGCATGTCGTCAAGCCAACGGAGGCAGAGGTTTCAGGTAATGCAGCGTCACGCAGTGCAAAGCTGCGAGCGCTGGAACGAATTTAAAGGGAAAAGTAATGGCGTCACTGGCAACTTTCGTGAATCGTTTTGTAGGCGTGCATGCGTTGGAGGAGATCGCTCCGGCAGTTTGGACCCGGACAGAGAGTCCGCGTTTGCGCCCGATCGCGAACGAGGATGTTTATCTCTTTGTGAAGCGAATTGACAATAGTGGAGTAGTTCGGGCGGCAGACCCGATTGCCCGCCGTGCGCGTAGCCGCTCGGTAGCGACGGGTTTTATCGCTGCCATGTTGGTAATCGCGGGATTGGTGCCTGCTGCATACAACACGATGGCGGGCTTCGCGCTGCAGAATCTGAAGCAGGAGCAGGACAAGCTGAAGCAGCAGCAGGCCACGCTGGACTTGCAGGAAGCCGAGTTGCTCAATCCCGTTCGTCTCGAACAGCTTGCCAAGTCGCTCAAACTGGTGGAGCCCACTCCCCAGGCGGTCCAGTATCTTGATGCCAAGCCCAAGGCCGAAGCGCGAAACGTGCTGCCGGCCGGCGCAACCGAGGTTGCTTCCCGCTAGCTGGTTCGCCCCTGCAGAGGTAAACCATGCCCAGGCCGCCTATTGAGCGGGATCCTCAAGGGGGAACAACAGCCACGAACCGGTCTGTTCCTCTTGCAAAGTCCACCGAAAGATTGCTAATTACGGGGCTCATCCTCACCGGATGGGCCCTGATCGTTCTTCTGCGCCTGTTTCAGCTGCAAGTGCTAGCGCACGACAAGTACCAGCGCATTGGTGACTCGCAGCAGGAAAAGATGCTGCCGATCGAAGCGCCGCGCGGAGCCATTCTCGACAGAAACGGCAACTATCTTGCCATCAGTTCCCCTTCGCAGTTTGTGGTTGTGAACCCCGCTCGTATTCCGGACAAAGCGACAGCTGCGGCGTTGCTGGGGCGCATCCTTGGCATGGATGCGGAGAAACTCGAAGCCGATCTGGTCGCGGCCGCCGCATCGCGTCATCACCACGGTTATTTTATTGTCGATCCGCGCGTATCGGCAGAAAAAGCTGAAGCGCTGCGAGCCATGAAACTCGATTGGCTCGACATTCAGCATGGAAGCCTCCGAACGTATCCGAACGGTCAGCTTGCGGCACACGTGATCGGAAGCGTAGGCGCAGAAGGGCACGGAAGCGCCGGCATTGAGCTAAAGCTGGACAAAGACTTGGCCGGAACGCCCGGCTGGGAGCGCGTTACCGTTGACGTGAAGCAGCGCGCGTATGCCTCCGAGGTGACGAAGGTACCCACAGTGGGCAAGAACGTTGGCCTCACCATTGATAGTGAACTGCAGCATGTGACGGAAACGGCGCTCCGTGATGCAGTGATGAAAAACCATGCCGATCATGGCAGCGTTGTGGCGATCGATCCCAACACGGGCGCGATTCTGGCGCTCGCCAACTATCCGACCTACGACTTGAATGAGCGCCTGCATGCTGGAGAAAAGGCGCACGGTCGCACAGACTTGGCCGTCGTGGCGCCTTATGAACCCGGATCGGTATTCAAGGTAATTACGCTTGCAGCGGCGCTCGAGACGACTCGCCTGCGGCCATCCACGATGATTCCCTGCGCCGGCGGCGTGCTTCGTATCTTCGGGCGAACCATTCACGATGCCGAAGGACACGGCGATCTCACGATGGAAGATGTGTTGGCGCAGTCGAGCAACGTGGGAGCCATACGGATCGGCATGGAAGTTGGCGCACCAAATCTGTATTCATATGTGCGCAAGTTCGGCGTCGGCAAGCGAACTGGAATCGAGCTGCCGGCGGAGGCGCCGGGCATGCTGCGGCGTCTCAGTCGCTGGCAGCCCACTTCGCTCCCCTCCGTTGCGTTCGGCCATGAGGTGAGTGTCACAACCGTGCAGTTGGCCCGCATCGGCGCTGTTATCGCTAACGGTGGCTATCTGATTAATCCGCACCTGGTTGCGTGGGAGCAGGCGCCCGGCGGACCTAAAGAGATGAAGAGCGTTCCCGTACCCGTTCAGGTTCTTGAACCAAGTACGGTCGCCACCATGCGCCAGATGATGCAGCGGGTGATTACGTCCCCGAAGGGAACTGCTCACAGGCTGCACCTGGTTGGATACACACTGGCCGGCAAGACGGGAACTGCCCAGATCTTCGACTTCGAACATCACGTGTACACGCACAAATACAACGCGTCCTTCATGGGCTTTGCGCCGATTGAGCATCCGTCTTTGATGATCGTCGTGACAGTCTCGGGCACTACCGGCATCGCTGGTTTCGGCGCTTATGCGGCCGGACCTGTGTTTCAGAATGTCGCCGCGACTGCGCTTCGCCTTCGCTACGTTCCGCGCGATGTTCCTGAGGAAGTCGTAGAAATCGAGCAG
>JAOAPP010000167.1 GCA_025462985.1 Bryobacterales bacterium
AGGTGCCAGAACGTGTTAAGTGGCAGGGCAAAGATAAGCTTTCGATCGCGGGCATCCTTTATAAGCCGCATGACTTCAAGACGGGGACCCGCTACCCTGCCGTTCTCTGGATTCATGGCGGACCCGAAGGGCAGGACGGATTCCGCCTGGACCTTTGGGCTCAGTACCTCGCGCAGGATGGGTATGTCGTGCTTGAGCCGAACTATCGGGGAAGCAGTGGGTACGGCGAGAAATTCCGCAACTTAAACGTGGAAGACAGTGGAGGCGGGGAGCTGGACGACGTCGCAGCAGGGGCGCAATACCTAATTGATCAAGGCTTGGCCGACCCCAAGCGTATTGCCATTGGGGGTGGGAGCCACGGGGGCACCATGACGGCCTATGCGGTGACGAAGTACCCCAAGCTGTTTGCGGCCGCTATCGAGATGTATGGAGTCGTTGACCGTGCCACTTTCGTAGAACGCACAAATCGCAATTCCGCCATCCGCTGGATGATGAAGATGGGTGGTACGCCGCTCGAGAAACCGGAGGTGTATCGCCGCGCGAATAGCCTGCTCCTGGTAGACAAGGTGCAGACACCGCTGCTGATCCTGCACGGAGAGAACGACCCGCAAGTCCCGCCTTACGAGTCTGTCCAGTTTGTGAAGGCCCTCAGCGCTCACAACAAGGTCTACTACTACTTCACGTATCCGCAAGAGCTGCACGGGTTTTCACAACGGCAGCACCGGCTGGATGCGTGGAACAAGGAACTGCTCTTTCTTCAGAAGTACATTCAGCCCAAGTTCGGAGTCGGCAGCACGTCCACAGATGCCCTGCTCCTGAACGGTCCGACCCGCGTCGGCGGTGAGCGGCCGACCCAGCGCGAGCCCGTGGCAGATCAGAAATGAAGGCCTAGAGTTCACTGGGTGACTACGGGTGTCCTCACGCAGGGCTCAGCAGGATGATAAATTTAGAGCCCTGTCCGAGGGCGCTTTCCACAGTTACGGTGCCGCCCATGCGCTCGATGACTTCTTTGACGATGGGCAATCCAAGACCGGTTCCTCCCGTAGGTCGCGATCTGGCTTTGTCGACGCGGTAAAACCGTTCGAAGATGCGCTTCACATCTCCGCTGGGGATTCCAATGCCGTTGTCGCTTACGACGATGCGCACTCGACCACTGGGCTCGGGAGCGCATTCTACGCACACCTTTCCTTCTGGCCGGTTGAATTTCACAGCATTGTCCAGCAGATTGACGAGCGCTTGCTCCAGGCGGAAGCGAAGCCCGAGCACGTAGCATTCCTGGCACCGTTCGCTGTTCAGCTTCACCTTGCGTTGGGCGGCTGCGTTTTCGACGCTGTAGATAGCCGATTGGACCAGCTCTGGAACTGATAGTCGCTCGGGGCTGGCGGGGAAGGAAGCATCCGCGTCCAGTTCTGACAGCACAAGAAGATCGGACGCGATATTGGCAAGCCGAACCGAGTGAGAAAGGATGATTTCAACAAAGCGGCGATTATTGTCTTTGTCTTCGAGAGCCCCCTCCAGCAGAGTTTCGGCATAGCCGCGGATCGCGGAGAGCGGAGTCCGGAGCTCATGTGATACGTCTGCTACGAAATCCTTACGCAGCTGCTCCTGATTGTGGAGATCCGTTATGTCATGGAGCACAAGTACGGCCGCTTGTTTGGCCTCCGAATTGAGCGGCAGCGCACGGGCCTCAAACCACTTTTTTCCCGCGGTTGGAAGTTGCAAGCGGTCCATTTCGGCGGAGCGCGTCCGGAGTACGCGCTGGAGGATGTCTCGCAGGGTGGGTTCACGCACCACTTCGTAGAGCGTCCGTCCTTCCGAGACCGGAGTGCGCGCGCTGAAAGCCGTAGCGAAAGCGTCGTTGCAGAAGATAATCTTCAGGTCCGAGTCAACGGCCAGGACACCTTCAGCGATGCAGGACAAGATAGCCTCTCGCCGGGAGGATTCACGGCTTGCGCGTTCCACTCCCTGGCGAACACGGAGCGACATGGCGCGAAGCGTGTGAGAGAGTTGCTGCAATTCCGCCGGGCCACCCGGGGAGAGCTCCGGGACGGTTGCCGGGAGCGCAGAGACAAAATTCTCCACTTCATGCACGCGGAGACGCCAGCGCCGGGCCTGCATGCTCATCAAGAGAAGCGGAATGGCAGAAGTGCAGCCCAAGACGACTGCGAGCTTTATCCATACCGCAAGGAGTGAACCAGAGGCGATGTCGCCGCGCACCCACCCGATCGCCAGGGGGAGCGAGATCATGAGAAAGAGCCAGCGGCTGAACAGTCTGCCAAGGCTAATTCGTGGCACTCGCCGTCATCCCTCGTGCCGTTTGAGGAACCACGACTGTGCACTCAGCGGCCGTTTCCCGGGCTCACGTTGCGGGCGCACGTAAGTTCCATCGGGCTGCATGATGCGGGCATCCACATCGTCTTCCAGGTACTTGGTCAGAATGCGATCACGGAGACGTCTGACCAGCCGCCGGTCTTCCACGGGAAACAGAACTTCAACGCGTCGATTCAGGTTTCTCGGCATCAGATCGGCGCTTCCCACGTACACCAGTTCATCACCGCCGTTCTGAAAGTAGTAGATCCGGCTGTGTTCGAGAAAGCGGCCAATGATGCTGCGTACCTGAATAGTCTCGCTCACTTCCGGGAGGCCTGGACGAAGCGAGCAGACACCCCGAACGATCAGGTCAATCCTGACCCCGGCCTGCGAGGCCTCATACAAGCTGCGGATCATCCCGGCATCTTCGAGCGCATTCATCTTGAAGATCATGTAGCCATCGCCGTGCGTTTTGTGGCGCTCAATTTCATTGCGGATGAGGTGTTCCAGGCCGCTGCGCAGGCTGTGCGGAGCGACCAGCAGCTTACGATAGGCCTTCTTGGCGGAGTAGCCCGTCAGGTGATTGAACAGGTCGCTTACATCTGCGCCGATCTCCTCACTGGACGTGAACATGCCAATGTCGGTGTAGAGTCTGGCTGTAGCGGGATTATAGTTTCCGGTTCCCAGATGGACGTAGCGCTTGATGGCATCGCCTTCGCGGCGCACGACCATGGCCATCTTTGAGTGAACCTTCACTCCGGGGAGGCCATAGACGACATGGACGCCCTCACGCTCCAGCTTTTGCGCCCATTCGATATTGCTCTCCTCGTCGAAACGCGCCTTGAGTTCTACCAGAACGGCCACCTGCTTCCCGTTCTGACCGGCATCGAGAAGCGCTTCGACAATGGGGGAGTTACGCCCCACGCGATACAGCGTCATTTTTATGGCGAGCACGTCCGGATCTTCGGACGCCATGCGCAGGAAATCAATGACGGGCTGGAAAGAGTCGAAGGGATTGTGGATCAGGATGTCCGACTTCTGAATAGCAGCAAAGATCTCCGGACCGGAGGTGTTAGCGAACGCCGCCGGCGTTGAGGGAATAAACGGCTTGTCCTTGAGCGAGGAGCGATCGACTCCTAAGAGGGCGCGTACTCGGCTCAGATCAATAGGGCCATCGATGCGGTAAACATCGTTCTGATCAAGTTCCAGATTTGTCGTGAGGACATCGATCAGATGCTGGGGCATACCCGAGTTGATCTGCAGACGGACGGCATCGCGGAAGCGGCGACGCCATACGGCTTCTTGCACGCTCTCCAACAGATCGTCGGTTTCGAGTTCCTGGATCGCGAGTTCCGCGTCCCGGGTGACATGGAACAGATCTGCCCCCAGGATTTCCATCTCCGGAAAAAGCAGGCGAAGATTGGCGATGATTACCTGCTCCAGCCACACGAAGGCTAGCTCGCCGGCGTGCGACGGCACGGGAACCAGCTGAGGGAGCGAATCAGGGACTTTGATCCGGGCGAATCGCTCCACCCCGTCGCCGTTGCTGACCACGGCGGCCACGTTCAGGCTCAGATTCGAAATGTGGGGAAAAGGCCGACCTTGATCGACCGCCAGCGGCGTCAGCACGGGGTAGACGATCCGCCGGAAGTAGTCGTCGATGGCGATCTTCTGCTGCGCGTTCAACTGATCCAAATCGAGGATATAAATGCCGGACTCCCGGAGAGCAGGCATCAGGTCATCGCGCCAGAGGCTGTAGATCTCGCCGACGATACTGGTCACTTCGTGGCGGATCAATTCCAGCTGTTCGCTTGGAGAGCGGCCGTCCATGCTGATTTCCGTGGTGCGGGTCTCAATCTGCTGCCACAGCCCGGCGACTCGAACCATGAAAAATTCGTCAATATTGGACCCCAGAATCGAGACGAATTTGACTCGTTCGAGCAGCGGATTGTGGTGGTCC
>JAOAPP010000157.1 GCA_025462985.1 Bryobacterales bacterium
CCGACGCATCCAGTAGCAATTTCAGAAGCCACAAAACCGTATCGTCATCAATCCGCCGGGCCATCTTCTCCAACACGATATGATGTTTCACCGTGTCAAAGGAAACCAGGACACACTACCCATCTTCAGCAGTTCCCAGACCGAGTAATCATCACTCGTTCACATCATCCCTTCGAAGGACAGTCTTTGGAAGTGCTCCGCCGAGCACGCATGCCGGGAGGCTTGCATCTGGTGCTCATTCTGCCGGACGGAAGTAAGTCGCTGATCCCAGCCGATTGGACTGACTTAAACGCTCACAACGATCCTCCGCAAGCTTTCGTCCTGGTTGGCTCATTCAGTGACCTGCTGCATCTGCGCACGCTTGCCGATGCTCTGCTGCGTCGCTCGGCCGACTTGCCAGTAATATCTGGGGCAAGCCAGGAGGGCCATGCCGCAACTGAGTCTGAACTTCAACGACATTCCGATTCCAGAGACTCACCTATGGGAGCAGCTCGACGACGAGCAAAGACGACTCGTCATCGAGATTCTGTCGCGTCTACTGATCAGCGCAACACGTGAGAGCCAGCAGGAGCCGCCCAGTGACTGACCCATCGAAAATCCAATCTTCCCATTTGCAGCGCGCTGCCTACATCTACGTTCGGCAATCCACACCAGGCCAGGTCGAGAACAATCGTGAATCCACCGCCCGCCAGTATGCCTTGGCCGATCACGCTTGCCAGCTAGGTTGGCCCAGTCAGCAGGTGTTCGTCGTTGATGAGGACCTCGGCCTGTCTGGATGTGGCTCCGATAAGCGCTCAGGGTTTGCTCGGCTCACCAGCGAAGTCGCGCTAGCTCACGTAGGAATCGTTTTCGGACTTGAAGTGTCTGGTCTGGCTCGCAACAATGCAGATTGGTACCGTTTACTGGAATTATGCGGTGTGACCGATACACTGATCGGTGACACTGACGGCATCTATCATCCGGCGCTCTTCAATGATCGGTTGCTACTGGGACTCAAAGGCACGATGAGCGAAGCCGAGTTGCACATCATCCGCGCACGGCTGGATGGCGGCATCCGCAATAAGGCTGCTCGCGGCGAACTTCGTCGCGCATTACCTGTTGGCTTCGTTTGGGGCGAACAGGATGGCGAGGTCCTGTTTCATCCCGACGAAGCTGTCACCGGCGCGATCCGAACCGTTTTCGAGCGCTTTGCCGAATTCGGCTCAGCACGACGGGTCTGGCTGTGGTTCCGTTCCGAGGGCCTACGGTTTCCACTGCAAACCACACCGGCCGGCATGCCCGGCCCAATCCGTTGGGTTGCGCCAACCTACCACGCACTCCACCAAATCCTGACCAATCCGGTATATGCTGGCGCATACACCTACGGCAAGACCAGGCACGAACGCTACGTCGATGAACAAGGTGTTGTCAGAAAACGGGCACGGCACCTGCCCATGGATCAATGGTCCGTTCTCATCCGCGACCATCATCCCGGTTTTATCGATTGGACCACCTTCGAGGCCAATCAGGCGCGGCTCGATTCCAATGCCAGGCCTCAACCTCATCATACGGGAGGAGCGGTGAGAGAGGGATCGGCACTGCTGCAAGGGCTTGCTAGCTGCGGACATTGTGGCCGCCGTCTGCACGTCCATTATCGCGGGCGAAATGCGGCTCCCGGTTATCACTGCGCCGGGAAAGATCTGGTTTACGGACGCGGCGTGTACTGTCTCAACGTTGGCGGAACCGTGATCGAACCAGCGGTGGCCAACGCCTTTCTCGAGGCCATCACACCGGCCGCGGTCCAAGCCATGCGGCTGTCTGTCGACCAGCTTCGGGCCAATCACGATGCGGCTCTATCGCAGTGGCGCTTGGAAGTGGAACGCACTCGCTATGAAGCGCAGCGTGCCGAGCGGCGTTACCGAAGTGTCGAACCCGAAAACCGGTTAGTCGCGCGCGGACTGGAGAGCGAATGGGAGAACCGCTTGCGGGACCTCGCGACCGCAGAAATAGAACTGCGACGGCGGGAGCACCAACGCCCCAACATTATTAGCGCCGAGCAACTCAAAGCGATTGAGAAGCTCGGTTCTGATATCCGCCAAGTGTGGCACGCACCGACCACCGCCGATCGTGATCGCAAAGAGCTACTACGCGCGCTGCTGGAAGAAGTGGTCTTGGATCTCAAGCGAACTCAAGGCAAAGCCCATCTCACGTTGCGCTGGCGTGGCGGAGCCATCACAATGTTGGACGTGACCGTCCCGCGCTTCAAGCCAATGGGGCCTAGTATCTAGTTGCATAAATAACAGTTAATAGGGCAGAATAGGGCATGGCTAGACCGGCTGCCCAGATTCGCCTTACCGAGCAGGAGGCATCGGCGCTGCGAGAGTGGACGCGGAAGGGTACTACCGAGCAGAGACTGGTGGATCGCGCACGGATCATTTTGCTGTCGCATGAAGGGCTCACGGTGGAAAAGATCAGCGAGCGCTTACCTACTCGTCCGGCGCGTGTTTCCAAGTGGCGGCAGCGATTGGTAAAAGATCGACTGAATGGGTTATCGGACGCACCTCGTTCGGGTAAGCCTCAAAAATATACCGGAACAACCGAGAAACGGGTATTGTCCTTACTGGATTTTCCGCCGCCGGAAAGATATTCGCAGTGGAATGGAAGCCTGCTGGCGCGGGCGCTGGGCGATGTCAGTACGGATCATGTCTGGCGGGTTCTGCGGCAGCACGGGATTCAGTTGCAGCGACGTCGCAGTTGGTGCATTACCACCGATCCCGAGTTCGGACCGAAAGCCGCCGACGTGGTGGGCTTGTATCTGAGCCCACCGGAGAACGCGGTGGTTCTGTGCGTGGATGAAAAGCCGCATATCCAGGCCCTGCAACGCGCGCAAGGATATCTTCGATTGCCCGATGGCAAGGCTGTGAATGGCTTCAGCCATTGCTATAAGCGACATGGGACGACGACGCTGTTTGCAGCACTGGATGTAGCCACCGGACAGGTGAAAACC
>JAOAPP010000269.1 GCA_025462985.1 Bryobacterales bacterium
GGCCGACAAAATGCCGGAAGAAAGCTACTCATTTAAGCCGACCCCGGATGTTCGGAGTTTTGGGCAACTGGTCGGCCACCTTGCCGATTCCCAGTACTTCTTCTGCTCATCGGTTGAAGGCGAAACCAAGCCCGGTGGCGGGGTCGAGAAAAGCAAGACCAACAAAGCAGAATTGATAGCTGCCCTGAAGGAGGCGGTTGCCTATTGCAGCAAAACATATGCCGGTATGACCGATGCGAAGGGCAGCGAAATGATGAAAATGATGAATCAGGATTTCGCGAAGCTAACTGTACTCTCGGCCAACACCGCGCATGACTACGAACACTACGGGAATATGGCCACGTACATGCGGCTAAAAGGAATCATCCCTCCGACCAGCGAGAAAAGCGGCGGCCCAGGACAGAAGTAAGTTCGGGGAAAAGAAAGGGGCATTGCTGGAAACTGAGGTACACTATTTGCCCCGCTAGCCTGCCGAGGAGCGATCACGCATCCAGGTGCAAGTTGCAGTGTGCCGCGCTATGTTCCAGTGTTGTCGTCTCAAGTCTGCACTCGCCAGCGACCCGCGAACTCGAGTCAATCGTTTGCTCCTGTCCCGCATCTCCGCCCTCAGAAATCACCGGAAACCCTTCCCAGCCTCCTGACCGGAAACTTCTGACCATGAGGCTTAATCCCAAGGTCATGACTACGAGTTTGAAACCAGGTGTGCGCCTCTTTTCGCCCCTGACAATACGGGGCATCACGATTCCGAATCGCATCGCCGTTTCTCCGATGTGTCAGTACTCCGCCCATGATGGATTTGCAAACGACTGGCATCTGGTCCATTTGGGGAGCAGGGCCGTCGGCGGAGCGGGATCCGTCATCGTAGAGGCAACTGCGGTGTAAGGTCGCGGCCGTATCACGCCCGGCGATCTCGGTATCTGGAAGGATGAACAGATTGAACCCTTGGCCCGTATCGCGCGCTTCTGCAAGCAGCACGGTTCCGTGCCGGGCATTCAGTTGGCGCACGCTGGCCGAAAGGCGAGTACCGAGGCGCCTTGGTTAGGCGGCCATCCACTGGCTCCCGATGCGGGATCTTGGGAAACAGTTGCCCCGAGTTCCGTGCCGTTTGACGGCTATCCTGCACCCCGGCAGTTGACGGTGCCCGAAATTCAAGGGGTCGTCGAAGCCTTCGCGTCCGCTGCTAGGCGAGCCCTGACTGCGGGCTTCGACTTCGTGGAGATACACGGAGCGCACGGCTACCTTTTGCACGAATTTCTTTCTCCCCTGTCGAACCGGCGGACAGACCGATACGGAGGATCGCTCGAGAACCGGATGCGTCTCACTCTGGAAGTAACGGACGCCATCCGTCGCCTCTGGCCCGAGCGTCTGCCTTTATTTCTCCGAATTTCAGCCAGTGACTGGTCCGAGAATGGCTGGACTCCGGAGAACTCAGTAGAACTGGCCCGTGCAGTTCAGCCGCGCGGTGTCGATCTGATCGACTGTTCTTCCGGAGGAAACGTCCCGTCTGCACGGATCCCGATAGGGCCCGGATACCAGGTCTCCTTTGCGCAGATGGTTCGAAGAGAGACCGGTATCCTCACCGGCGCTGTCGGAATGATTACGGAGCCGCAGCAGGCAGAGGCAATTCTCCAGTGTGGGGCAGCCGATCTGATCATCGTGGCCCGAGAGCTTCTCCGGGAGCCCTACTGGCCCATCAAGGCGGCGGAAGCCCTGGGCGTTCCGCCGCAAGTCCCGGTCCAGTATGGGCGGGCCTTTTCAGCCAAGTAATCTAGCGGCGGCCGTGATAGCCCCCGCGGTAGGGATGGCCATAGTATGGGTGCCCATAATAGCCGCGGTAATATCCCGGCCCGCCGAAATAGAAACCGACTGAAGGGCCCGCATAGTAGGGATAACCATATCCATACCCGTAAGCCGGATATCCATAGGCGTAGTAGGTAGGAGGAGGCGGCGGTGCCGGGTATTGATAACCGGCTCGCATGTTCGTCGTGGGCGGCGGCGTGTTGTACTCTCCTGGCTCAACGTAGCGGAACGCCTGGGGAGCCGCCGTGGTCGAGATAGTCAAGGGCTGCTGAATCCGAAACGTCAGAACCTCCTCCGGATAAAGAACACTGGCATGACCATGCGTCAGAACGGCGCCCAAGCTAATTAAAGCGCCGGTCCCAGCGCCGATCGCTGCTCCGGTACCCCAGCCGACGGCCCCTCCTATAGCTGCTCCGAGAGCGGTTGTGCCTCCTACCGCTGCCGCGTCGCTGCCCCGGAAACGATCCCCTTTGCGGGCGATAAGCTGCGTCTGCATTGGAATCCGCTGTCCATCAACCAGCGGCAGTTCCGTCAGCGCAATCGCCAGCCGGCCGGAGCCATCCACTTTCTGCGCTTCCACGACCTGTCCGGTGATTGTCTGTCCAGGCTCAGCAATCACAACACCATTCACCACCACGGGTTGGACCAGCGTTGCCGTGAACGCATCGCCAGGCTGATTTCTATCCGAAGCCAGCCGGTTGTTCAGCCGAGCCGTGACATAGGTGCCGGCCGGAACTGTGATCTGCGCCGGAACCGGAGGCGGGGTCTGCTGGTTGTAAACTCCCTGGCCATAGGGCTGCTGCCGACCGGAGGGTTGCTGCTGGCCGGAGGGCTGCTGTTGCTGTTGACCGTAAGGCGGTTGCCCATACGGCTGCTGCTGCGGAGCGGAAGACTGCTCTCCCGCCTCAGGCGGTTCCGGGGGCTGGCCGTACGGATTAGGCTCGGAGCCGTTGCCGTTCTCCGCCTGTGAACGGTCAGGAGCCTGCGGCCACCCTCCATCCTGTGCATACGCTAAAGTTGACGCGGCGAGAAGGCCGGCAGTGATGCCGCAAGCCGCCAGTTTTTTTGATTTCGTAATAAGGCTGTTCATGTCTGCCCCTGTATATTTCGACAACTTTGGACAAGCACGCGTTGCACCAACTTTAGCCTTTTTTATTCAATAACTTGAGCCGCCTCTATCTGGTTCGTAAGGGCCAGGTCCGGTGCTTTTCAGCCACCTTATCCTATCCGTCCACGGTAATAGTGGATCACTGACTTGGCGGCCAGCCCCGCAATCACGATGAGGCAGAGATAGCGCGCGGGACCTTTCAGCAGGAGAAAGCTAACAGCCGTGAGAACTGCAAACAAGAAAATCGCGGTCTTGATGCCAATCATTGCGAAGCAGGCATGTTGTAGCTGAACGTAAAGGCCAGTCGCACCTGCATGCCCTTGAAATCAGCAGGCAATGGAGGCAGCGGATTCGACATGCTTAGCCCGGCGACAGCCGCCCGGTCGAGCGCCTCCGAGCCGGATGAGTCGGCCGTGACCAGCTTGGGAATACTGCCATCGCGGCTGATAATGAACTCCATCACCGTGCGTCCGCGCGAGGTGCCCATGCGAACGCTGTCCGGAATCACACGCCGCCAGTTTCCACGCACGATGGCGAGAACACGCGCAAGATAATTTCGAAAGTCAGCCCCTTGCGGATCGCTCTGCAACTCCACCTGCGTGTGCTGCGCGGCCGTCCGGCCGTCAATCCCCGGAGCGGCGGGTGAGGGCTGAGACTGACGGTCGTCATTGATGGAGAGGTGGTCGCTGTTTGGTGGCTGGGACAAGCTTTGGATCGTACTCTGAACGCTGGCCTTCGGCACGGCAAGCGTAGGATGGCTCGTCATCGGTTCGGACCCAACGTTCTGGAATGGCTGATCTGGAGGCGGGGCCGGCGGTGGTGGAATGTTCGAGGTCAGTCCATTGGGAGCTCCCGGCGGCAGATTCGCGGGGGCCTGATTGGTCGCCACCCTGGGAGCCTCCGGTAAAATCTGGGGTGCGGCCTTCGCCGTCTGGGAAGGCGGAGCGGATTTAGGAACTTCAAAATGGCGAGTGCTCGGGTTCGGCGCGGCACGGCGGGCCCGGGAAGCTTGGGCAGGCAGGAGATCGTTCAGGTCGATATTCTTCGTCGGAGTTCGTGTGTTCGGAGCCTTCTGGGTCAGCAAGTCTTTCGGGAAGTAGAGAGGGACTCTTCTGACGATGACTTTACGTTCTGTCGGAACGGAGGCGACGGGGGCGGGGGCCTGCACCACCGCTATACTCACCAGGAGGTTGAGCAGAACCGAAAGGACCGCGATCCCCAACCAGCCGCCGAGAGTATGCCTTTCCTCCCAGTGGAGGATCAGGTCAAGCTCAGGTTCTTGGTGAGAACGCTGTGCGACCGGATTAGTTCCTGTGTCGGAGAGGGTCGCCATTCTTGCTGATTGTCTCTGAAACTAACGCCCCGTGCTCCCTGATTTTAACAAGGATCGACTCCGCCAGGCTGAGGGCGTCCGTGGCGGCGGAAGCCGTCACGACGGGCTGTGAGCGGGTCCGTACGGCTTCGAAAAAGGACTCCAGTTCCAGCTTCAGCGGCTCCCCAGGTGTTACCGGCAGGGGCCTGTAGTCGATTTGCGATTCGAACCCAACATTGGGTTCGTTTTTGCGAACCGCCAGGCGAACCGCATCCTGACGGCCGTAGTCCACCGAAATATACTCACCCGGCTGAAAAATCCGGAGCTTCCGGACCTTTTCTGTCGAGACGCGGCTCGCCGTCAGATTGGCGATGCAGCCGGACTCAAAAGCAAGGCGAACATTGGCGATATCGACAAGGGGGCTCAGGACAGAAATCCCGGCCGCTCGAACCTCCACTGGCATAGCTCCCGTCAGGCTCAGCACGATGTCGAGGTCGTGGATCATGAGGTCGAGAACAACGTCGATATCCAGGCTGCGCGGCGTGAATACGCTAAGCCGGTGTACCTCGAAGAATATGGGGACCGTCAGGCACTGTTGAAGGGCGATCACCGCCGGATTGAACCGCTCCAGATGCCCCACCTGAATAATTCTGCCGCTCTGCGTCGCCAGTTCGGCCAAGCGTCGGCCCGCTTCCGCCGAATCAGCGATTGGCTTCTCCACCAGCACGTCAACCCCGCCGCGCAGAAGCTTGGAAGCGACCTGTTCATGGGTGACCGTAGGCGTAGCCACCACGGCACAATCAGCCGTGCTAAATATCTCTTCAATATTACTAAAGCAGTTCGTTTCGTAATACAGGGCTAAGGCGTTGGCTCTCGAAGGGTCCGCGTCCAAAATCCCGGCCAGCCGAACACCCGGAAGCTCGGCAATTGCCCGGGCATGATTCTTCCCAAAGGCGCCTGCTCCGACCACCGCAACCCGCAATTCACTCATGGGCGGTAGCCTCCAGCGGAGGATAAGCGACGATTGTCAGGTTCGCCTCATTGGCCCGCTTCAGCATCTCATCCTTGTCGAGAAGCAGGGTCCGGCCGGAATCCAAAGCAAACGCCGTAGTGTTGGTC
Source organism: Bryobacterales bacterium (assembly GCA_025462985.1). GTDB lineage: Bacteria > Acidobacteriota > Terriglobia > Bryobacterales > Bryobacteraceae > Bog-105. The sequence continues at coordinate 5,340 of JAOAPP010000269.1, forward strand.
TCGATCATGGTCTCGATGGTTGTCAGCCCCGCCACGGGCACATCGAACAGTAGATGAGCTCGGCCGCGAGAGGCCTTCACTAGCCGAAGCGGCCGCCCCGCTGTCAGCGCTGCCGCGCGCCGGAGCATAGCGTCCGTTCCCTCCATAGCTTCTGCAGCGACGCAGGCTCGCTCGCTGATCGCCACGCTCTGGCCAATGTCGGCCGTGGCCAAAGCGGACGCAAGCCGGCGTCCATACTTGATGTCCGACTCTTCCTCTTTGGACGGTTTGCGGCGGGTTAGAACGCCTTCGGGTGCGAGCAGCGGCTTCAACAGAACGGTCGAATCCACCAGCTGAATTCCTTCTTCCTCCATGACTCTCTGCACACCCCCAATCAAGGCCGCAGTGTTCTTGTGTTTGAGGGAAGTCAGCAGTTTCACCAGCCGCCAGTCCGGCTTGATGCCGGAGAAGATACTGACATGCTTCACTTGGCCGGTCATCATGACCTGCGTCACGCCTTCGCGCTTGAAGATTTCAATGAGCTTTCCAAGTTGCCCGATGTTGATCCAATGCACCGCCGACGAGGCGAATTGAACCAGATCCGGCGTGGCCTCGTTTTCGATGGCAACGACCACGACTTCGTGGCCTTCCCGCCGCGCCGTTTCGAGCGCGAGAAGGGGAAACCGACCGTTTCCGGCAATCATTCCAAAACGCTGCGGTTTACCTGTCACTGCGCCGTCTACTTCACGAATCCATGCCGGGATGAGCGCACGAATTCGAGCAGCTGCTTGACCTCGGAAGTCTGTGGAATTTCATCTTCGATCTTTGAGAGCGCCTGTGTGGTGTTGAGCCCGCTGCGCGTCAGAAGACGAAACGAGTTCTGCAGCGGCTCGATGGCGTCCGACGAAAAACCGCTTCGCTCCAAGCCGATTCGATTCGCGCCGTAGACCTTTACCTCGTGATCGGAAGCCGTCGTCGAGTACGGCAGCACGTCCTGTTTGATGACGCTGTAGCTTCCGACAATGGCGTTGCGGCCGATTCGAACGAACTGGTGAATAGCAGACAAGCCGCCGATGTTCACGTTGTCCTCGACGATGACGTGCCCGGCGAAAGTCACGTTGTTCGCCAGAATGGTGTTGTTGTGGATCACGACATCGTGTGCCACGTGGACGTAAGCCATCAGCAGGTTGTTATCTCCGATGGAGGTCACCATGCCGCCGCCTTCGGTGCCACGGTGAATGGTAACGAATTCGCGGATGGAATTGTGGTTGCCAATCCGGGCTTCCGAGGCCTCGCCCTTGTACTTCTTATCCTGTGGCGCCACGCCGCACGAGCAGTACGGATAAAACGTATTTCCTTCGCCGATCGTCAGTTTTCCGTCCAAATAGATGTGAGCCAGAAGGCGGGTGCCAGCACCGATAGTCACGCCCGGGCCGATGATGCAGTAAGGGCCAACATCCGCCTGGGACGAGATCTCGGATTTAGGGTCGACGATCGCTGTCGGATGAATTGCCACTGCGGTCTAGGCCAGTTGCGGCTCCGCGACCTGCGCAGGGGCCGCCGGAGCAGTCTGGGATGCGCGGTCGATCAGCTTGCACATCACAGTGGCTTCCGCAACGACTTGCCCGTCGACAGTGGCGACGCCTTGGATTTTGGCAACCGTCGTCTTGAGCCGGATCAATTTCATCGCGATCCGAAGCTGGTCCCCGGGAACAACAGGCTTCCGAAATTTGGCTTCTTCGACCGACGCTAGGAACATCAGCTTGCCGCGTGTGTGAGGGGCGACAGTTGTGACGAGGATGCCCGCCGTTTGCGCCATGGCCTCGATGATCATCACGCCAGGCATGACAGGATAGCCCGGGAAATGACCCGTGAATTGGGGCTCGTTGAATGTGACGTTCTTGATCCCGACGATGGAGTCCTCGGTAATTTCAAGAACTCGATCCACCAGCAGCATCGGGTAGCGGTGCGGCAGGAGCTCCAGAATCTCCTGAATATCTAGCGATTGCATGGATTTCTCATAATATCAGCGTGAACCTTCACGACAGCTATGTGGCCAAGCGATTGCCGGATGTCCTCGCGCTCATTCAGGAACTAGTCGAATGCGAATCTCCCAGCGACTCGCCCCAGGGCGTGAATCGGTTTGTCGAGTTGCTGATCGAGAAGACGCGGGATATTGCGCAGGCCACCACCATCGCGGCGCCCGGATTCGGAAACCATCTCCGCCTGCAGTTTGCGACTGCCGCTACAGACGCCGGAGCACCGCAGATACTCGGCCTCGGACACTCCGATACTGTCTGGCCGATGGGAACGATCCGAGAGATGCCATTCCGTCGGGCCGGCGGCCGGCTATGGGGGCCGGGAGTGCTGGATATGAAAGCCGGCCTCGCCCTTTTCCTCTTTGCCGCACGTGCCTTGGTCGAGCTGCAGATTGTGATGAAACGACCGATTGTGCTGCTGGTGGTTTCAGATGAGGAGGTGGGTAGCCCGTCTTCGCGGGCGCTGACTGAGGCCGAGGCGGCCCGAAGCCATTGCGTACTCGTTATGGAGCCGGGGACTGGGTTGGAAGGGAAGCTCAAGACCGCACGAAAGGGCATCGCTCACTATGAAATCGTGGTGAAAGGCCGTGCTTCTCACGCCGGTGTGGATTTCGAAAATGGAGCGAGCGCCATTCTCGAAGCAGCGCGGCAGATTCCTCTGATTGCAGGACTGACGGATCTGCGGCGCGGAACAACCGTGAATCCTGGCGTGATCCATGGAGGGACCCGATCGAACGTAGTCGCGTCTGAAGTTCGCCTCCAGGTGGATGTGCGCGCAAGGACATTGGAGGATTGGAAGGAAATCGACGCACGCCTCCGCGGTCTGCAACCATCGGACGGGCGCTGCCAGATTGAGATCACAGGCGGACTGAACCGGCCGCCCATGGTGCGATCGGATACGATCGCCGCACTGTTTGAAGTCGCGCGTCACATCGCAGCAGGTATGGGCATCGCGCTCGAAGAATCGGAAACGGGCGGTGGCTCGGACGGCAACTTCACGGCCGGGATTGGCATTCCCACGTTGGATGGTCTCGGCGCAGTGGGCGAAGGTGCTCATGCAAGAAACGAGAGTATCTTGGCCAACCGAATTGCCGATCGTATCTCATTGTTAGTGGGCTTGCTAACTAGGTTGTAACTGCGATTTAAGACATGGAAAAAGTCAATTGCTCGTGTAAGTCGGGTACTGGAAGAAGAAGTACCTTTGGATTGTTCTTATTTTCTATGGGAATAGTTACTCTGGTGTCCTAGTATATTTCGAAGGACTAGCTAGTGGAAACAGAAATAAAAATGGCTCCCGGAGTTACTCAAGGGAGCCATTTCTTGCAACTAGGTTGGTTTAGCGATGTCCGCCCGAGCCGCCGTGAAAGCCGCCACCGGCCATTCCGTGCATTCC
>JAOAPP010000271.1 GCA_025462985.1 Bryobacterales bacterium
CCAAATTACTGACGCTGCAGCACAAGCAAGGAAACAATCTGGCTTATTTCGATTTCGTACGAGCCGGGAATTAAGGCTGGAACGGCCGCACGCACGGTTGAAGATATTCTGGTGGGCATGCGTGCCGAAGCCGTGATTTGTGCCGTTGCAAGTTTGCTTCTTTGGGAACGTTTCTCATCCGCCCAGTCCGCCTCCGATTCACAACAGATACAAGCACACTCGCGGCGAGCGCAGGAATTTCTGGCTGCTAACAGGCCGGATTTGGCTGTAGGCGAGTTCAAGGCGATACTGGCGCTCGACCCCGATGACATTACCGCACGAGGCGATCTGGGAACGTTGCTGTATTTTCGCGGCGATTATGAGAACGCGGCCGGAGATCTTCGCGCCGTAGTGAAGAGCCAGCCATCGCTCTGGAAAACGGTGATGCTGCTGGGCATGTGTGAAAAGCGACTGGGCAATGTGGCGGCGGCGCGCACCGATCTGGAGCGGGCCTTTCCGCAACTGTCAGAGGAGAAACTCCGGGTCCAGGCGGGCATGGAACTGACCGAGATCTACTACGCGTCACGCGATCTGGACAAGGCCGCAGATCTGGTAGGCGTTCTTAGGAAGCTGAAACCGGAGGACGCAGGGATTTTATATACGGCGCATCGAATTTACTCCGAGCAAGCCGACGAGGCTGCGCTTGGTATTGCCATGCTGGCGCCCAAGTCCGCGTGGATGCACGAAGTGATTGCCGAAGAGATGGTGATCCAGGGCGATACCGAAGCGGCGATCGCGCACTACCGCGAGGCCTTGAAGATCGACGATCACATTCCGGGCTTGCATTTTGAACTGGGTGAACTGTTGAGCAGCGCTTCATCGAATACAGATAAAGAACGGGCGGAAAAAGAATACGAAGCCGCGCTTGCCCAGAACCCATTCGATGAAAAATCTGAATGCCGTCTCGGCAGGATCGCGCTGGGCCGCTCCGATCTGAAGGGAGCTTTGGCCCATTACTCGAGGGCCCTGGAACTGCAATCCGACGATCCTGAGGCCAATCTCGGTCTGGGAAAAGTAATGCTTGCGATGAACCAGCCGCAGAAAGCTGAAGCTCTGCTGGAGAAAGCCGTTCGCCTGGACCCGTCGGACTCGGTAGCTCACTATCATTTGGGAACGCTTTACCGGCAGCTGGGACGCAGCGGCGACGCGCGGCGGGAACTGGCGGAATTTCAGCGGCTCAAGCAAATGAAGGAGCAGCTGAAGGAAGTCTATAAGGAAATGCGAATTCGGGCCAAGCCCGGTGAGGAAGTGGCCGATATCCCGCAGTAGCTGGCTATGGTTCTTGGATCGTGACGAGCTGGTTGGCCTTAACGCCTTTCAGGATCTGCACGGGACTGGAAGGCCAGCGGACTTCGAGATCCGCAATGGCCGCGTCGCCAAGCCCGAAATGAAGCCGTGGATCATTGGATGAGTAGAAGCTGGATTGCGCAGTCACTTCCTGAGCCTGACGCTTGCCCGCAAAGAAGCAAGTAACACGGGCGCCAATCGCGCTGCGATTCGATTTTGTCCCGATCAACTTCACCTTAAGCCAACGATTGCTTCCACCGAGATCATTGCGCAAGAGCGACGGAGGCTCATTCAGATTGACGATCAGAATGTCTATGTCTCCGTCATTGTCGAAGTCTCCGAATGCGCAGCCCCGGCTGCAGTGAGGTGCGGAAATACCTGGGCCGGCGGCATTAACCAATTCCTCAAACTTGCCGTCTCCCAGGTTGCGAAATATCACTCGAGGCGTCTTGAGAGGATACTGCGGATTCTTGCGTTCGACTTCCGGGTACATGTTCCCGGTCACGTAGAAAAGGTCGGGATTTCCGTCGTTATCGAGATCCGCGATTGCCGCGCCCCAATTCACAAAACGTGTTTCGACACCCAAGCCGGCATCGACTGTGCGGTCCTCGAAATACCCCTTTCCACTATTCACGTACAGAACATTGGTGTCGTCCATGAAATGCGTCTTAAAGATGTCGAGATTACCGTCCAGGTTGACATCGCCGATGCCGACGCCCATCCCTGCCTGGTCTACACCATCATCACTTAGCGCGCACCCTGCAACCAGGCCAATTTCTTCGAACGTTCCGTCATGCTTGTTGCGAAAGAGAAGACTGGGACTTGAGTCGCAGGCGACGTAAATGTCGGGCCAGCCATCATTGTCAAAATCTGCGGCAGTCACAGTCATGCCATAGCCCGGACGGGCGTTTGAAATTCCTGCCTCCCGGCTGACATCTTTGAACGAGCCGTGGCCGTCATTGCGATAGAGCGAGTGGTGAGAGTACGGCAAGCCTCGAGGGCCGCAGAGCACCGGAACACCTTTCCACACGCAATTAGCACCGGAACCGGGCTTTGCGGCGCGGGTCAAATCGAAATCGACATAGTTTGCAACGAAGAGATCCAGGCGACCATTGCGGTCGTAGTCGACGAAGCAGCAGCCGGCGCCCCAGCGAGTTTGAGAATTGAGTAGCCCGGCTTGCTCAGTGACGTCAGTGAAAGTGCCATCGCCATTGTTCCGGTACAGTACGTTTTGCCCGTAGGCAGTGATGAATAAATCCTCGAACCCATCGTTGTTGTAGTCGCCCACCGTGACGGCGGAGGCCCACATCTTGCGCAGTAAGCCGGCCTTGGCTGTGACGTCCGTGAAAGAGCCGTCGCGGTTGTTTTTGTAGAGGCGGTTGCCGGCGTCCTCGTTGCCGCCAGTAGCGCGTAGTCCGCTGAGCACCAGGATGTCCATCCAGCCATCGTTGTCGTAGTCGAAGAACGCGCAGCCACAACCGACGGTTTCGATGATGTAGTCCTTATGATCCGAGGCGCCGTAGACGGTTGGATAACGCAGTCCCGCCTGCTGTCCAATGTCGGTGAAATGGGCATGGAAAGGAAGACCGGAAGCCTTCGAGCGAGGCGTTCCCTGAATATTACGCGAGGCCGGACCCTGCCCCCGGCACAGGAGGGGAAGGGCGAGCATGCTAAGGACTTCGCGTCGGCTAAGGTGTACGGAAATGGAGTGTCACTCCCAAAAGGACATCAATCACTTCGCCATCATAGCTCGATCAGGCGCTCGTGCGTCGTACTGTGCGCCAGTGGTGCGATGCCCGAGCAACTGTGGATATCCGCACCTTTAACGCCGTTCTGTTGGGATTGCTCCGGTCACCGAAATAGGCCGTCGATAGTCGCCAAGCGTAGATCTACGCTGCACCGCGCCAGCGCGCTAAAGTACTGTCATGCGTTTGATTGCTATTTATCTTGTCTTCATGTGTGGACATGCATCGGGGCAGATGATGTTGCGGATCAATGATGCGTCGCCCGTGAACATTGCCGCGAAAGATCTCGCCAGGCTGCCGCGACACACTGCTGTATTGAACGAGCATAGCAAGCAGATCAGTTATGAAGGCGCGCTAATGCACGACGTACTCACCCTAGGTGGCGTTGATTTCGGCAAAGGACTTCATAGGAAGCAGCTTTCGAGTTATGTGGCAGCGCTTGCCAACGATGGCTACGAGGTTGTCTATGCCCTGGCCGAGTTCGATCCCACCGTTGTGGACTCGGGTATTATTCTCGCGGACAAGCGCGAAGGGCAAACGCTCGCCGCGAATGAGGGGCCGCTCCGCATAGTCGTACCGCATGACGAGCGACCGACACGCTCTTTACGGTCGCTGCGGGAGATCGATGTTATGCAGCTGAAGAAGTGACCTGAACCATCCGCACAGGGATGCACGCTCAAACCAGGACTTCGCCGCAGCCGCGAGGTGCCCTTGATAGCAGGGAGATCCGCGACATCACGCCAAATCCAAGTTGGATTGAAATTGCTGTGCTAACGCGAACCGCACGCCGCTAGCCCTTGCGAATCATTACTTCAGTAGATTTGATGACGACGTGGACGGCATCGCCTTTCTCAAGCTTCAGTTCCCCTGCGCTCGCTCGTGAAATCAAGCTCTCGACCGTGTGATCGCCGACCTTCACCAATATATGTGCCATCACATCGCCTAAGCGAACCTCTTCCAGAGTGCCAGGGAGTTGATTTCGAGCAGATAGGGCCATGTGCATGGTTATACCAGACTAGGTAAGATTGGAATGTCAGCGTTTCCTTGTCCTTTCCGTTCACATGAGCGAAGTTCCAGCGATTCTCCGGTTTCCAACGCGAGAAGGCGAGCAGACGGTGCTCAAGCAGGTCCTGCGGTGTCCTAGGTAATCGACACTTCTCGAGATAGACTGGACTCGCTAAAAGCTGATGCCGGTAAGTCAGGATCTTCCGCGCAACGAGCGTGGAATCCTTGAGCGCGCCGAGCCTAAACACCAGGTCTACGCCTTCGGCAATGTGATCGACCATGCGTTCAGTAACGAGGATCTGGACGCGGACGTCCGGGTGGGACGCCTGGAACGCACCAACCAGGGGTGCGAGCAACGAATCGGAGATGCTGGGTGGGGTGGAAAGCCGCAAAACGCCTGAGACGTTCGCCAGGTGGTTCGAGGCGATGTTGTCGACCGCTTCGCTGAGCTCGGCGCTATGCTGCGCATGCTCGAACACCTCAGACCCGACATCGGTGAGCCGTAGGTTGCGCGTTGAACGTTCGAGTAGGCGGACCCCGAGCTGGTCTTCCAGGTCGGCAATGCGGCGGCTAACGGTCGAGATGGGCATTTTGAGGCGACGCGCCGCTTCCGAAAAGCTATTCGCCTCCACAACCTTCGCGAAAACCATCAGTGAGTTCAGATCTGTCATCGCTTTGCCAAACTTCACAACCCGTGGACTCGAAGAATTATCCCAGACTTGAGAAATAGATTCCCGACTTATCCCACTAGACGCGGAGATGGAAGCAGCTGATACTGATCTCGGGAGTTACCCCAAACTGCTAAGGACCGAGATCATGAACGCAAACGAACAATCAATTGCCGCTGTACTTGCAGGTTATGAGGACGCATTGAACAAGTCCGATACAGAGGCGGTGATGAAGCTTTACGCCCCTGATGGCGTCTTCATGCCGCAGCACTTCCCGTCCAGTGCTGGCGCCGATGCGGTACGGAAGGCCTACGACGCCGTGTTCCAGGCAATCACACTGAAGGTTAAGTTTGCTGTCGCTGAACTTCGGCAAATCGGAGCCGACTGGGCGTTTGCGCGCACCAACTCGGCCGGGACCGCGACGGTAAATGCGACGGGC
>JAOAPP010000274.1 GCA_025462985.1 Bryobacterales bacterium
GGATGACTTTCACCTCTTCGAACTGGTCGGCCAGATCTTCGAGCTTGTCCTTCGCGAGGCTGTACTCTCCACCCGGCGTGCGCGGCCAGATATTTTGCCAGCCCTTTCGCTCGATGAAGGAGCGTAACCCAGCCGCGCTGCGCGTCACTTCATCGCCCTCCACTTTCCAGATCCCGAAATTGTATTCAGCTTCGAGCTTCAAGGCCAACCGGGCCCGCACTTTGCCGCGATGGAACAGGATCTTCCGGAGCAGCCACGCATTGAGCGGCAGTCCGTTGCGTTCATGCCACGCAACAGGCCGCGAGTAAGATCCGCGCAACAAAGCCTGCCCGGTATGCATAGTCGGCAGCACCTTCCAGAAGAGCGCCTCGGTCATCTCTACGTCCTGCCAGCAATAACCGATCACCCGGCGTTCATAATCGGCTTGGTGCACATCCGGTGGTGCGAACGAGCCGTACTGAATGATGTTCTGTTGCTCATGTTTTTTCGCTTCGAGACTCAGATGATCGACGCCAAAGTAGTCACAGGCATGGACCAATTTTCGGCGATATGGATCAACGAAGGGCGTCTCCCGATCGCGCTTCATCTTCTCGTTGGTCTGCTGTTTGAATTCGAAAGATAAATCCAAACACTTGGGCGGCAGATTCCAGCCGAGTGCGATGAAAACCGACCACTCGGCAGCCAGATTGAACCCGATGAAGATCGAGTTGTCGTACGTGAACGGGTTGTCGTAAGCGATGCTTGATAAAAGCACATCTCGATCCGCCTGCCACTCACGACATCGACGGCACACAAGCAGACCGGCATGGAGCGCCCATCAATAGACCGGAATTCGGTATCAAGTACCCACGCGTGCCTGACACCTCGCCATGGTCTGAGACGCTGGCGGATATCCTCCAGCGTCCACTTCTTCCGCATTGGAACCGATCGTCCTGCTCGGCAGTGTCGCAAATAGGAGGAGTGCGGATTGGGAAGCTCGGAATTGACCGCGTGTGTCGGTTGAGATCAGGTTGACACGCCGAGCGCGCGCTCGATGAAATGCACCTGGCCAACAATATCGGCCTTCGGCAGCCAGCGGATCTGCCCTTTACGGATGATGTTCATTGCCTCGTATCCCGCGATCGTGTTCAGTGCGCCGTCAACGGATCGGAACCATTGACTTGCACTGGCCCCCTGGGCTGAGACAAGCAGTTAAGGCACTGCTTACCGTTCGATGAAAAGCATTCGACAGGAAAGGCAACTGTAGCGCAGAATGATGTTCGGCAGGCGAAGCGGAAGCGGGCAATGTTGGAGAACAACCCGCCGAGGAAGAGCCAGCCGGAAACTCATCGAGACGATGAGGCCGGGGACGGAGTTTGTACCGTTCCCGGACCGCTCGGCTCACCTCGGACTGATAGATTTCCCGATGCCTGAAAAACTCATCCAAGTAGTGGCCGCGCAGCGGCCTCCCTTTGTTGCGAGGCAAGATTGGCTTCAAACTCCGCCGGCGGCAAGTAACCGAGCGCGGAGTGAAGCCGTTTCCGGTTGTAGACTTTCTCCAGAAACTCGCGGATTGCCGATTGTGCTTCCGCCAGATCGCGGTATTCGCTGCGGCGGATCTCTTCGTATTGCAGCGTTTTCAGGAACGATTCGCAGGCTGCGTTATCCCATGGGTTCGCTTTGCGTGACATGCTGATGGCGATACCGTTTTCCTTCAGCAAGTCCGTGTACTCACCACTGGCGTACTGCGAACCCCGGTCGGAGTGATGCACCAGACCCGGTTCCACGACACGGCGCGATAATGCCATTCTCAAGGCGTCTAAAGTGAGATCATCTTCCATCCTCGGGTCCAGCGCCCAGCCGATTACCCGGCGCGAGTAGGCGTCCAGAATCACCGCCAAGAACACAAATTCTTCTCGCAACCGAATATAAGTGATGTCTGCTCTCCAAAGCTGATCTGTGCCGGTCAGCACCATCGCTGCCGCCAGGTTCGGGTAGACCTTCCGCCCGTGATGGGAATTCGTTGTCACCACGAACTTGCGCTTGCGGATACAGAGCAGATTGTCTTCGCGCATCAGTCGATACACTCGCTTCGGATTCACGGTCCAGCCGCTTCGCCGCAAAGCAGCCGTGATGCGCCGCCGCCCGTAGCTCGGCCATTCTAATGCGATCCGTTGGATGGCGTCCCGTAAATCCATGTCTGGATCAGGGCCGTCCTCTGCTTCTCCGCCGAAGCGATAGAAACTGGCCCGGCTCACCCGCGCCAACTCCGTCATCCGTTTGACCGTCAGTCCATGCCCGGCTTTCACTTCTTCCCGGACTTTCTGGAAGATGGCGGATTGCCACTCAATGCCTGCAGCATCCGCTGTTGCTCGATGCGCTGCAAGCACCCCTTCAAAAAATCGATCTCCAGTGCTTGCTGACCGATCTTGCGCTCCAGTTCCGCCACTCTGCCCTCCGACCAGCGTGCTTTCCCATTGCCTGGAAACGCGTTACCAGTACCCGCCCGGAACTCTCTCTTCCAGCGCTGCAACACGCTCGGGTTCAGTTCCAACCCACGTGCCACCTCCGCCATCGAGACCCCTTGCTCCAACCGCCGCACCGCGGCCACTTTAAACTCGTTCGTGAACTGTCGGCGTGATAACCCCAGGCTCAATTCTCCCGTTCAATGGATTTTGAGCCTTAACTACTTGTCTCAGCGCTGGGGACCACTCCATCTTGAGCTGAAGGCAAAAGGACTTTCGATTGCACCGTCGGAGGTTCATATTGAGCACAATCAGGAAGGTAACCGGCTTGATCTGCGCGTCGTGGTCCCGGCGCAATGCTTTGGCTGGAGGAACCATT
>JAOAPP010000278.1 GCA_025462985.1 Bryobacterales bacterium
TGTTCAACTTTTTCAACCGCTGGATCGATGCCAGCGGCGTTCATCCCTTGAGCGATGCAGCCCATCGCGCAGGAGCAAAGCGATCCGCGATCCATGGCTACTCCCGCAGTTCTCAACCGCCACCTCAGCAGCCGAAATGAAAGCCGCGGACTGGTTCTGCTCACGGCCTGCTGCGGAGTGTTCGTCAGCTTCGCCTCGGTCGTTATCTACACGTTCGGCGTCTTCCTCAAGCCGCTGACGCAAACCTTCGGGTGGTCACGAGCTCAAGTATCACTCGCATTTACTTTCACCGCTCTTACGGTTGCAGTCTGCTCGCCGTTCATTGGTCGCCTGCTCGATCGCTTTCCGGCACGCCGCATCGTGATCCCGTGCACGGTCATCTACGGTCTGACGTTCGGCTCCCTCGCTTTTCTGACGCCGCATATCGCTCACCTGCTTGTGGCGTTCGTAGTCCTCGGCGTGATCGGGAACGGAACCGCTCAACTGGGCTACGCTCGTGTCGTGAGCGCCTGGTTCGATCGTTCCCGCGGACGCGCGCTCGCGGCCGTGATGGCAGGCTCAGGCGCCGGGTCCATGATCTTTCCTCCGCTCGCGCAAGCGCTCATTACGTCTTACGGTTGGCGTGCGGCGTACGCCATTCTCGGAGCCGTGATTCTGGTGATCGCCGTACCACTGGCCTCCCTCTTCCTCTTCGAACCAGAAACGAAGGAAGCGGCGGCGCCGGTTGAAGCGCTGCCGAAGGAGAGCTTAAGAGGTGCGCTGTTGAGCTTTCCGTTCCTTGGCATTTCGGCCGCACTGCTGCTCTTTTCCTTCGCGACAAATGGATTGTATGCGCACTGGGCGCCGCTGCTGACAGATCGGGGATTTGGAGCCGAAGCCGCCGCAACCGTACTCTCCGTTGCCGGTTTTGCTGCACTGGCCAGTAAGCTGTCCACCGGATATCTTCTTGACAGATTCAGAGCCGGACGAGCGGTTGCCGTACTACTCGCGTCTTGTGCCGGAGGCTTCGCCTGCGTCATAACGGGCCACACCATCTCAGTTGCGTTCTGCGCCGCGATCCTCGTAGGAGCCGGGATGGGCGCCGAGTCCGACGCCGTCCCGTTCCTGCTTACTCGCTACTTCGGCTTAGAGCGATTCAGCGAACTCTACGGATATACGTGGTGCGTTTACGCCGTCGCCGGAGCCCTTGGCCCACTGGTGATGGGACAGTTCTTCGACCGGACCGGCTCTTACCAGGTTGTGCTGGTCGCCTCCCTGTCGATGGTCATCGCCGCCGCAGCTCTATTTGCAGCTCTGCCTTCATACAAGCGCTCGGATGCCTGATCCCCCCTACTTGCTCCCGCCAGTAGCTGGAACCGCTGCGTTCGCCTTCGCCTTCGCGAAATCACCGGCCCTTATCACGCTAATCTTCGCCGGATCGATATACTTCCGGAACGCTGCATTCACGTCCGCCGCCGTCAACGCTTTCACCTTCGTGTCGATGTTCGCGTCCCACTCCATCGTTCGGCCCCAGAATGCATTCCCCGCCAGCTTCGTCGCGAGCTCCGTATCCTGACCGCGGCTCACTTGGCGAGACTGCAACCATCCCGATTTCGCCGCAGCAATTTCCTCGTCCGTAAACCCGCCATCCAGGGCCCGCTTCAGCTCTTCTCTGAAGTCCGCCTCCACCTTCTCCGTATTCTGAGGAGCCGAAATCGCATAAGTCATGAAAGTGGCCGCACTCTCCTGAATGGGTACGCTCAACTGCGATCCGATACCGTAGCTCAAGCCATCCTTCACCCGAATGCGCGTCGCTAGCCGGGAATTCAGAAATCCGCCGCCAAGCATGTAATTCGCCAGCGTGAGAGCCGGATAGTCCGGGCTCGCATCATCCATCTTCACCGGCTGAACTGCCACAAAAAGCGCATTCGCCTTGTCGGGAGTTTCAAAGGGCTGGTTGATCGTCGGTACGTCCTTGTAGTTCGAAACGACTCGCGCATAGTGCTCGTTGCTCTTCCATTCGCCGAACAGGCTCGTGAGCTGCTTCTGCAGTCCTTCCGAATCCACATCGCCAACCGCCGCGAACTCGGCTCTCGATGCTCCATAAAAGCTCTTGTAGAAGCTCCTTACTTCATCCAGCTTGACGCTCTTGGTTTGCTCAATCTCCTCATCGAGCGTCGGAACGTATCGCACATCACCCTTCGGGTACGGATTGAGATGCCGCTCGGCATTCAGCATCGCGATGGCCTGCGGTTCGCTCCGCTGCGCCTGAAGCGAAGTGATCATCTGCTGCTTCAACGTCTCGAACTCCGATTCCGGGAACGTCGCCGTTCGCAGAACTTCGCCTACCAGGTCCAGCACGGCGGGAAAGTTCTCTTTCGTGGTCTGAATCGTGACAGTGGCGCCAGTTGGACGGCCCATCACCCGAACCTGCGCCTTCAATCTGTCGAACTCATCTACCAGTTGCTGACGCGTATGCTTCTCCGTCCCTCGTGTCAACATGGATCCGGCAAGCGATGCTACGGCGTCTTTCTCTTTCAGATTGTTCTCATCTCCAAAGTGCAGTCGCATGGTGGCATTCACGACGCTGCCTCGCGTCTTCTTCGAAATGACCGCCAGCGTGATGCCGGGCTGTAGTTGCCCGCGAATCGTACGCTTGTCGATGTTTGCAGGGCTCGGATCAAACGCCTCGCCTTGCGCAATCGCCGTTCCGCCTTTATAGTCCTTGACTAACGCCGCAACGTCGGGTGTGGGCGGAACCTCGGCCCTCACCGGCTTCTCGGTGGGAATGAACAATCCCATCGTCCGGTTGGATTCCGTGAGATAGGTTCGCGCAAATTTGTCGACCTCTGGTGCTGTTGCTTTCGCAATGCGGTCGCGTGTGACGAACGCGAGTCGCCAGTCGCCTGCCGCGATGTATTCGCTCAAGAACAAACCGAGCCGCTCTGAATTCCGCAACAGCAGATCGAACTGCGACGCGTATTTTGTTCTGCTGCGGTTTACTTCTTCTTCCGTCGGCGGATTCTTCTCCATGTCATCCAGCACCTGCAGGAAGGTCTTTTGAATGTCGTCGAGATCCGCCGTCTTAGGCGCTTGCGCGAGCAGTACCAACATGCCGGGCTCGCGGGAATCCGTCGTTTCGTCCGCTACCATGCCGCACTTCTTCGTCGCCACCAGCGCCTCGTACAGCCGCCCCGAAGGAGCGTTTGTAAGAGCATCTGCCACCAGATCACCAAACGCGCCGTCTGGACTCGCCAGAGCCGGCACGTGCACGCCCACGATCACGTCCTTCGTGTCGCCTGTCCGGCGCAGCGTCACGGTGCGCTCTCCATCCTGCGCGGGTTCCTCTGTATACGTCTTGCGAATCACTCGGTCGGGTTTTGGAATTGCCCCGAAATCCTTGGCGATCAGCGCCAGCGTCTTCGCCTCGTCTACCTTGCCTGCCACCGTCAGCACAGCGTTGTCCGGCTGATAGTACATGTGGTAGAAAGCCTGCAGTCGCTCGATCGGCACATTCTCAATATCCGAACGCGCTCCGATCGTCGACTTCCCGTAGTTGTGCCAAAGATAGGCCGTCGACATCACCCGCTCCATCAGGATGCTCGCGGGATTGTTCTCGCCCATTTCGAACTCGTTCCGGACCACGGTCATCTCGCTGTCCAGATCCTTCTTGGCGACAAATGAATTCACCATCCGGTCAGACTCCAAATCCAGCGCCCAGGCCAGATTCTCGTCCGTGCTCGAGAAGGTCTCGAAGTAGTTTGTCCGATCGAACGACGTCGTGCCGTTCGGTCTCGCACCATGCTCGGTCAGCTCCTGCGGGATGTTCTTGTGCTTCGGCGAACCTTTGAACAGCATGTGTTCGAGCAAGTGAGCCATGCCGGTCTCGCCATAGTTCTCATTCCGCGAGCCTACCAGGTAAGTGATGTTGACCGTCGTAGTCGTCTTTGTCGGGTCAGGGAAGAGCAGAACGCGAAGGCCGTTCGGCAGGTCATACTCTGTTACGCCCTCAACTGATGCGCCCTTTGTCACTCCGGCCGGAAGAGAGTCCTGCGCCATCAAGCATCCTGCCGCCGCAAGACAAGCCAACATACTTCCGATTCGTTTTCTCATGTCACTCCTTACCGCTCCACCGCTGCCTTCTTCACATAGTCCAGCTGGGGAAAATGCTCTTCCAGGTACGGATTGCCGATATCCGCGATTGCAGCCTGGCTTGGCTGCTCCCCATACTTCATTTCCAGATGCATTACGTTCTCCATGCCCTGGATCACCTCCCCGAAAGGAGTAAATCCTTGCGAATCGAGTGAACCGCTATTATCCCCGAGATTAATGAACAGTTGCGTGCTCCGGGAATTCGGCTCGCCGGTCTTGGCAAACACGACCGTGCCGACCTTGTTGCTGACCTTCGGCGGATCGTCCTTGATCGTGATCTCGCTCCAGCTTTTGTTCACCTTGGGATCCTCGTTGATTCCCCACTGCACGATGAACCCCGGAACCGTCCGAAAGAACGCCGCGTTGTTGTAGAAGCCCATCTGGGTCAACTCATAGAAATGATCCGCGCCGATCGGCGACCAATCGCGATGGACCAGCACCACCACATCACCCTTCGTCGTCCGTATCCGGACTTTGTACTCAGCGGGAGCCGGCTTCGACTCCAGGCTCGCTTTCTTGCTCTGGCATCCGACTCCCGCCGCTGCTCCTGCCAGTGCCGAAAGGCATAACTCACGCCGGGTCACTTCGCATCTCTCCAGTTCGAGCCAATTCCAATTTCCACTACCAACGGCACCGCTAATTCGTAAACACTTTCCATTTCTTTTTTCACCAGACTCTTTAATTCGTCCAATTCCTCTGGAGGAGCTTCAAAAACAAGTTCGTCATGCACCTGCAGCAGCATCCGAGATCGCATCTTCCGCTGATCCAGGTCACGGACGATCCGAATCATCGCCAGTTTGATGAGATCTGCCGCCGTCCCCTGCAGCGGCGTGTTCACCGCCGTCCTCTCCGCAAAGGACCGTGCCGAGGGGTTGCGGCTCTGCATATCCGGAATCGGCCTGCGCCGTCCGAGCAGAGTCTTGGAAACTCCGCTCGCCCGCACTTCCTCAATCGTCCGGTCAATGAACTGCTGCACGCCTGCATAGCGCTCGAAATACCGGCGAATATAAAGCTCAGCCTCTTTGCGATCGATCCCCAGCACCTGCGACAGCCCGAACGGCGTCTGCCCATAGACGATGCCGAAATTGACCGCTTTGGCCGATCGCCGCATGTTCGAATCCACCATCATGGGGCTGACATTGAACACTTCGGCCGCCGTCCGAGTGTGTATGTCCTCGTTGTTGCGGAACGATTGCACTAGCACCGGGTCCTCTGACATATGCGCTAGCAGCCGCAGCTCAATCTGCGAGTAATCAGCCGCCACCAGTACCCAGCCGGCCTCAGGAACAAAAGCCGACCGAATCTCGCGACCCTCTTCCGTCCGAATCGGAATGTTCTGCAAGTTGGGGTTCGACGACGAAAGCCGGCCCGTGGCAGCCCCAGTCTGATTGAATGTCGTATGCACTCGTCCGGTCTGCGGGCGAATCAGCCCGGGCAGGGCATCGATATAGGTGCCCTTCAGCTTCGTTAGCTGCCTGTAGTCAAGCACGAGCTGCGCCACCGGATACTTGGCCGCTAGCCCCTCCAGCACATCAGCAGCGGTCGAGATCACCTTGCCCTTGCCCCATTTCACCGGAGCTGGCAAGCCCATCTCCTCAAACAGCACTTTGCCTAACTGCTGTGGCGAATTGATGTTAAACGGATGCCCCGCTTCGGCGCAGATCTTTGCACCAATCGCATCCACGCGCTCTCCCAATCGTTTCGAAAGCTCGGACAATACTTCGGTGTCTACCCGAATGCCGGTCTCCTCCAGGCGGGCCAGCACCGGAGCCAACGGTAGGTCGATCTGCTCGTAGACCGGAAGAAGTTCCTGCTGCTGCACCTCCGGCCGAAGCATCTCCGCCATCGTTAGCGTCGCCTCTGCCTGCTGCTCGGCAGCCGCGTTCAGCTTGCGATCCAGGTATCTCTCGGCGAGGCTCTCCGGAGAGCAACCGCTTGGATCCGCTGACACTAGAAACGCATACAACATGACGTCGTCGGCGGCATTCCGGATCTTTACGCCCAGTCCATCAAGCGCCACTTCCAACGCCTTCACGTCATGAACAGTTTTGGGAATCGTCTCGCTTTCGAGCGCCGGCCTCACCGCGTCGAGCAGGGACAGCGGAACGGCCCGCCCGTGGCCCACGTGGTACGAAAGCCCTATGTACGAATTAGTCAGGTCCAACGCCACCGCCAGCGGCGCGTCGGCCGGCCTCTTCTCCAGCCACTCGTTTACAGCTTCGGGATCGGAAAGTACCCCATAATCCCGCGTTGCGCTGTCGTCTTCCGGCGGCAGGTCTTTCAAAAGACTAAAGAACTCGAGTTCCTTGTAGAGACCCTTCAGAATACTCGTGTTCGGAGCCTGTGCCTTCAAGGCCTTCAGATCCCACTCGAGCGGCAGGTCCGTGCAGATCGTCGCCAGCTGCTTGCTCAAAAGAATCTGGTCGCGGTTGTTCAGCAGGCTCTCGCGGTACATCTTCCGCTCGACCTCCGCCGCATGTTCGAGCGCGCCCTCGACTGACCCGAATCGCGTGATCAGATCCTTCGCGCCCTTATCGCCAATCCCCGGGGCGCCGGGAATGTTGTCAATTGCGTCACCTTTCAGAGCCAGCAAGTCCGCAACCTGGGACGGTTTCACGCCCATAAACTTCTCCACCTGGGTGGCGTCATACCACTCGTCGTCCTTCATCGGGTTCAGCATGAACACACGATCATTCACGAGTTGCAGCATGTCCTTATCGCTTGAGACGATCACAACCTCTAAATGTTTGGCCGGCTGCCGGCACGCCATCGCTCCAATGACGTCATCCGCCTCGTAGCCCGGGAACTCGAGAGTCGGAATGTTCATCGCCTCCAGCATTCGACGCACGTACGGGATCTGCGGGCCCAGGTCGGGCGGCATCTCCGACCGGTTTGCCTTGTACTCCGCATAAGTCTCGCTGCGAACCGTCGGCTCGCTGCTCTCGAAAACCGCGGCAATATAGTCCGGCTTGAAGCTCGTCGTCAGCTTCCGTAACATATTGTGGAAAATGAAGACTGCCTCTGTCGAAAGCCCGGAGGTCGTCCGCATCGGCGGCGCACCGGTGCGCGCGCGTGCGTGGTAAGCGCGAAAGATAAACCCGAAGGTATCAATCAGAAAAAGTCGCTGAGTGGCCAATCTCTTCCAGGATAGAGGGCTGGCTGCTAGCATCGGACTTGAACTTCCGCTTTCCAGTCTTCCTGGACCTTACCGGTAAGAATTGTTTGGTCACCGGTGCAGGCTATGAAGTTCCATCAAAAGTGCAGGCTCTTGTTGACGCCTCCGCATACGTCACCTACGTCAACCCGGCAGCCGACCCCCGGATTGAAACCCTCGCGGCCTCCGGGCTCATCGAATGGCAGCAGCGCGAGTTCCAACCGGACGACCTGCGCGATCGATTCCTAGTCATCACCGATCACGAGGACAACTCCGAAATCTTTCGTCTGGCCGAGGAGCAGCGCGTGCTCTGCAATTCCGTTGACGACCCCGCGCACTGCCGCTTCAGTTTCGGGTCCATTCACCGGCAGGGGGACCTCACGATCGCCATTTCCACCAACGGATGGGCGCCTGCAGTAGCGGTTCGTTTGAAAGAATGGCTGCAGCATGAAGTCGGGCCGGAGTACGCTACCTTTCTTGCGCTCCTGAAAGAGTTTCGTCCGGAGATTACGTCGCGAATAGCCGATTTTGAAACTCGCCGCGCGCTCTGGTATCGAATCGTCGACTCGGACGTGCTGAAAATACTTCGCGCTGGCCGGAACGAGGAGGCACAAGCGGCAATTCGTCAGATGCTGGAGGAAGCGGCGGTCAGCAGCACTTCGCGTTCTGATACTTCGTCCGGAGCCGACAATCGCTAAACGCTCGCCACTCCGAAGCCGAATGCGTCCGCCCTGTCGCTTTCAGATGCCGCGCGTAAGCATTCTCATCTGATAATTCGCGAAGCAGCGCAACGACCATCCCCAGGAGCCGCCGCAACATCCTCATACGCTCTCGGTCTCCAACTCACTCGGAACAAACGGAGCCTCGGAGGTCTTTGTTGGTCTCGCCCCTGAGAGCAGCCCGAACCACACTCGGACCGAATCCAGAAGGATGATCGCTACAAGTGCAAGAAAGATACCGCAAACCACAGCGTCCAACCGCTCATTGAAGATTACGCCGCGCGTCTCGGCGAGTTTCGCCGCCGCAACTTTGCCGGTTGCGATTGCATTTTCGAGCACCGCCGCGTGTGAAAGAAACCCGATGCGCGGTTCAGGTGAGAAAATCTTCTCGAATCCCGCCGTAAACGTCACTGTTACCAGCCAAACCAGTGGCGCTGCCGTGATCCACATGTATTTCATGCAGTGCATCTTCACCAGCACCGTCGTACCCACGCACAGCGCGATCGCACTCAGCAGCTGGTTCGAAATGCCGAACAGCGGCCAGAGTGAGTTGATTCCGCCCAGCGGATCGATAACACCCTGGTACAGAAAATATCCCCAGGCCAGTACCACAGCCGCGCTCGCCGCTATCACGCCCGGCATCCATCCCGTGCGCCCCAACGGCTTATAAACATGCCCTAGCAGGTCCTGCAGCATGAACCGGCCCACGCGCGTTCCTGCGTCGATAATCGTCAAAATGAACAGCGCTTCGAACATGATGGCGAAGTGATACCAGAAGCTCAGAAAAGCGCTATTACCGAGGACGTTGCTGAAAATGTGAGCCATTCCCAAAGCCAGTGAAGGAGCGCCGCCGGTTCGCCCGAAGAGATTCTTCTCGCCCACGTCCCGCGCCAGTTGTGCCATGGTATCGACCGTGACCGGAAATCCCCAGTGCGAGATTGTGGTCGTTGCCGTGGCAGCAGTTGCGCCTACGACGCCTGCCGGCGAATTCACCGCGAAAAACACGCCCGGAGCCAGCGCCGCCGCTGCAACCATTGCCATAATTGCGACGAATCCCTCCAGCAGCATCGCGCCGTACCCCACTGGCCACGCATGCCACTCTCGCGCAATCATCTTCGGCGTAGTTCCGGACGAGATCAGCGCGTGAAAACCCGAGATAGCTCCGCAGGCAATGGTGATGAAGCAGAAGGGAAACACTTTGCCGGCGAAAATGGGTCCTGTACCATCCACGAAGCGCGTCAATGGAGGCAGTTGCAACTGCGGATGCGTGAAGAAGATCCCGATCGCCAGGAGGAATATCACGCCCAGCTTCACGAACGTGCTCAGGTAATCACGCGGCGCCAGCAAAAGCCACACCGGGAGCACGCTCGCCAGAAATCCGTAGATCACCAGCGCAACGACCAGCGCCACTCCGCCCCATGTGAACAGCGGGGCCCAACTGGTCGAGGCCGCCACAACTTTCCCGCCGAAGATGCTGAGCATCACGAGCACGAAACCTAATCCTGAGCACTCCAGCACCTTTCCCGGCCGCAGAAAGCGCAGATACAGGCCCATAACGAATGCAATCGGGATCGTCATCGCAATCGTGAACGTGCCCCACGGACTGCCCTTTAGGGCATTCACGACAACCAGGCCGACGACCGCGAGCAGCACAATCATGATCAGCAGCACCGTGACTAGCGAAACCAACCCGCCAACCTTGCCGATCTCTT
>JAOAPP010000298.1 GCA_025462985.1 Bryobacterales bacterium
CGGCGTGCCGATCAATCGTGAAAGTTTATCGGTAGTTATGGATGTATAGGATGACATAGTGCGCCCTCGTGAAAAACGGGACGCGATACTTGGGCATGTCGCCTCGTGAGGGGATCGCAGAACCCCCATGTGGCGAATTAGCCCGTCGTCGCGTCCGCTGTCAATCTGCTAGAAAATCAAAACCGCGCCGCAGGCAGACGACAGCGCGGGCACCACGTTCTTTAAAGAAGCCTCGTTGAAAGCTTGAGGCCGACCTAGGCTCCTTCGCCTCATTGCCCTACAGCGATCTCGTTCCGGCTGTCCGCTGGCGCAGCCAGAGTCTGCCGATCAAATTGGCGATAAAGGTTCTCAAAAAGCTCGGTACCACGCGCCAATCTCTCGGGGTCCGCAGCATTCTGAGCAACAATTCCTTCGAGCAGCAGACCGATCCCAGTTGCCTCGGGGCGATTGTACTTTCCGTCCTTGAGGTCCAATTCGTGAATGATCTCAGCCAACGCTCTTAACCCAGGATATGAGTCAAGCTTGGTTTGCTGGACGAGGACCTCAAACGTGCACATGTCGCCTATGTGGGTAAATTCCGCTTCGTTCATATCGAAGCGAAGTTCAGCGGGCTGCTGTACGTAAGTCTTCGCATCGATGAATTTGAACTTTGCATGTTGATCGATGAAACGACGGATCAGCCAGGCGCTTGCAATCCGGTCAACGCCGATGCCCTTGCGCGTGACCCATGTGCGGCCGGAGAAATTGCTCAGCCTGGCCTGTTCGTCGGACCTGCGTTCGCCAACCTTCCAGCTGGCCTCCAGGTTCTGAAGAGTGGTCTCGACTGCTCGGCCGGCCGGCGCACTGAAATAGTCGATGGCCTGGATCTCATTCCAGCGCTTGTGGAACTTTGTAAGCTGCGTCCGCACCTCGGGTGACCAAACCGGCAACGGCCCGTTCGCGCCGCTCGTCCAGCTTCGCGCGGCCTCGTCGATTTCCTTGGCGAGCGCCTCGTAGTCCTCATCCCTGGCGTTCTGGAAAAGCTTGATGATGTCCGCATCGCTCGCGCCAGCAATGAACTCGGCCTCACAAATGGCCGCCTCGCCGTTCTGATTCCGAATCTCATGCAGCAGTTGCAGCAAGCTTTCTCGAGCGGCTTCACTCTGTGGCAGGACATAGACGGAATTTTTCACGATCACTGCGCCGAGCGCCTGCAGGCGCCGCCACACCTTCACTCGCATGTAGGCTGGCTTGGGCGGCAGTTGATGAAACACCACCAACCATCGGTATTGCTCTGCATCGTCGATCTTGGCCGTCGCGGGCGTCATTGACGTATGTTCCGATTTAATTGCTACGGGTGTATCACATCGGTATAAGAAAAGCTACACCTTTTTCAGTTTAATGAAACGAGTGTGCTACAGCCTAGGCGGCGCAATATCACCCGAGCCTAGCGTTTACTCCTAAAATCAGATGATCGAAATAAAGTTTTCTATTTTCCTCTTAAAACCAATGCTTTATCGATTAGAGATATAAATGTATCTTTTAGGTGAAATAATAGTTGCATAATGATTTACACGGTGATACGTTCATTTCTCGATATAGATATATCACTGAATTGCGGCCCAGCGAGCATCTCGATTGAGTCGGGTTCAGCTACAGACAGGGAGTCTCCCCTCATGAACGTTCATCCAACCGATCTTCCTGTAGCTGCCACGCAGCAGGAGCGACGGCCTCTTGAGCGCGTCATCGGCTTCGCTGCAGATGTTTTCCACATTCTCAGCCGGCGCCAGCAGCGGCGGGAACTACGCGAACTCGATGACCGCCAGCTCCACGACGTCGGTATCACCCGCGCACAGGCTGAGCGCGAGTCGCGCAAGCCCTTCTGGAAATCGTGAACTCTGATTGCGTCAACGCAACCCGCCCGTAAGGGGACTCCAATGACTGCCACAACTGTAAATACGCCCATGTCGATCCGTGCCGCGAGGAAGGCAAGCCGACGGGCGTCCAGGCGGGTCTGGAGTCATATCGGGCTCTTCGCCGGCGTCGCTGCGGGGACTGCTTTCGCGATCGCGGCGGCAAACTGGCATCTCGATCCGCTCAACTTTTCGGCAAGCGGTCAGTCGGTTGTGGCGTCGCAACTGCACCAAGGATTGAACGTTCAGGTGCGCGATCCTAATTTGGATTTTCGCGGTCTGCGGCGGGAACAGGTGCGCCAGATGGATCGGACACCCGACATCATCGCGTTCGCTGGCAGCCGTTTCGAACTTGCGAGCGCGGCTCTATTCCCGGGTCAGAGCTACTTTAATGCGTTCGTGCACAATGACTTCATCGAAGACCTGATTGCTTTTACGGAACTGCTCGATGCGAATGGAAGACTGCCAAAGAGCCTGATCCTCAGCGTCCGGTTCGCTACGTTTCTTCCGCTTTCGGCACGGCGCGACGAGGAATGGAAGATGTTCTGGCCGGAATATCGAGCCATGGCGGATAAATTGGGCATAGCCAAAGTCCCCCTGATCGATAATCTTCCTGTCAGCCACGCGAGCCACCTGTTCTCAGTCTCTCTCCTGGAGCGGCAGTTGGCGCTTCGCTTGAGCTCCGACGAGACACCGGGCGTAACACACGCGGCCTCGCATCCGAAGTTTGATGTCCTCCGGTCCGACGGTTCACTCGCATTCTCGGCGGCCCATCAAGGCTCGTTCACGCCGGAGTCTGCCCGGGCGTCGGCGATTGGCAGCGCAAAGAAGGTTGCCGACAAAGCAAGTTGGCCGGTCGATGCGGAGCGCGTGGCGATGCTCGCACCGCTGCTCAAATATCTTCGCGACAAGGGCGTCCACGTCGCGATCGCCATCACACCGCATCACCCCGCTTTTTGGAACGCCTTGATTGGTACTCCCTACGGCGACGCTTTGGCCTCGATAGAGGCCCAAGTTTCGAAGATTGCTGCCGGACAAAACGCGGTGCTCGTCGGCAGTTTCGATCCGGCCAAAGCCGGATGCCAGGAGAGCAGTTTCCGCGACTACATACACCTTGATGAAGCCTGCCTCCACAAGGTGTTCGGTAAGATACCTCGCGTCTAGATACGGCCAGCCCGCACCTAACAACGATCCGTAGCAGTTCCGACACCTTCTACCAACGCCCTTTGGCATCGGCGTTGAAAGCATCTCCGTGCGCGTCTCGCAACGTCCCGAACGCGGCAACACAACTTCAATTCGACAACAATAACTTGGACCCGTTCGGGTACTAGGGGGAAGCATGCTGTTCCATTCACCGTCCTTCTTGTTCGTGTTCCTGCCAATCACCCTGGCGTCAGTCGTTCTCGCGGATCGATACGCGGGCCGCCGTGCAGGACTTGCGTGTCTTCTCGCCGCGTCACTTGTCTTTTACGCATCCTGGACACTGGCTTTTCTTGCAGTGCTGTTAGGGTCGGCGATCGTCAACTTCGGCATTGCGAGGTTGATCGAGCGGTATCGGAGCACGCCCCGCGCGACAACGCTGACTGTCCTGGGGGTGGCTGCCAATATCGCCTTCCTTGGATACTTCAAGTACGTCGACTTCTTCATCGAGAACATCAACCTTGCATTTGCCACTTCGGGTGAGCCGGCCTGGCCGCTCTTGCATATCGCGCTTCCGCTCGGTGTCTCGTTCTTCACCTTCCAGCAAATTGCCTATCTTGCCGACACGTCAAATGAGCGGCACGAGCGCCATTCCTTCATCGAGTATTTGCTGTTCGTCTCGTTCTTCGGTTCGGTGACATCTGGTCCGATCACGACATTGCGGGAAATACTGCCGCAACTGCGCAACGATGCGATCTTCAAGCCAACGCTAAATCGTGTGCTCTCGTGCGTCGCATTGTTCTCTTTCGGCCTCTTCAAAAAGATTGTCGTCGCCGAAGCCTTTGCGCCCTCCGCAAACGCCATGTTCGGCGCGGTCGCACATGGCCAGACGATCACGATGTTCGATGCCTGGGGTGGAACGGTCGCCTACTTCCTGCAGCTCTACTTCGATTTCTCCGGCTATTGCGACATGGCGTTGGCAATCGCCGCGCTGGTCGGGATCAAGCTGCCGATCAACTTCAATTCTCCACTGAAAGCGACGAGCATTCTTGAATATTGGAAGCGATGGCACATCACACTGACGCGCTTCATCACGATGTACCTCTATATGCCGATGGCCGTACGGTTGGCGCGCTATCACCACCGCCGCAAATCCGGTCCTGTCGTACGATTTATCCTTGCGGTCGCACTTCCCACCGTCGTCGCCTTTGCCCTGGCCGGGCTCTGGCACGGAGCAGGCTGGAACTACATCGTGTTCGGCTTGCTGTGGGGCGTAGCGCTTTCGATTAATTATGCCTGGCGCGAAGCGCGGATGCCGGAAATTCCTGCCGGTGCTGGATGGCTGCTCACGATGCTGGTCGCGCTGGTCTCTATGGTCCTATTCAGGTCCGAGACTCTGCATGAAGCCGGCGCGATCCTGACAGTGATGCTTGGTGGTTCGTCGGCGGCAACCAGTCTGCTCGATTGGACGGTGCTGTTGCCGCTTGAAGCCGCCGTTGTCTTGTTTCTCGTAACGGCGCCGAACACTACCGAAATCCTCCGCGACTATCCGGTGACGACGGACGAAATCGCAGAGCGGACACGTCACTGGCTTACCGGATTGACCTGGCGTCCGAGTGCGGCGGGCACAGCCTGGACTGCGATGCTCATCACCTTCGCGCTGCTGAGCTCCGACAATATCAGCGGCTTTCTCTACTACAAATTCTAATTCATCCGAAATGTC
>JAOAPP010000307.1 GCA_025462985.1 Bryobacterales bacterium
AGGAAGAGGGGCGCGCCGAAAGATCGCCGAGGACGAGCTTTATAAAAAGGCCTTTAGCGGCGGTCGAATGCCCAACCCCCGGTCTATTTTTTACGTCCCGATCCACATCAATGCGCAACCCTGGTTCGGCATGTTCCGCTGGTTTGATCCGAACGCGGACGATTTCGAGAAGCGTATTTCAAACGTGCATTTCTATCGTGACGTCGTGTCGATGATTGCTGAAGCGGTGGGTAGGGCAACCGAGGAGGCGTATGCGGACGCGGTAGCGCGCGTGGTCGCAAACACATTTGCATCGACCGCCGGAAGAGAGAGGTTTCTTCAGGCGGCAAACGACACGCTAAAAACCCTCGGTGATTCGTATCCCTACTCGATTGTTCAACTGGGGAGTGCGGGAAGCACCTATCAACCTGATCAACGGAACGTGGAAAGACTCGAATTTCCAGGACAAGATCAGGATCTATTTTTGACTTGGGGCAAAGGCAAGGCCTCAGTTGAATATCGCCCTTTGGACCCGAAATTCGTGAAAGAAAGTGTGGAACGAGCCTTGCAGCGTGCCGTACTCCGCGAAGCCGCAGCGTATAAAAAGGCTCTCGAGGTGTTCGGACACTCAATCGGCGGAGTAATGCAAGCCTCCGGGTTTGGCGAAGTCGCCGGAGCCACGCGCTCGCTTAAGCGTAAGTTCGGTAATGATCCAGAGGTGCTGCGGCTATTTCAATCCGTTCAGTTTCTCGATAGACATATCAAGGTCGTTCAGGGCTTTGGCGAGACGCTTCGACTCCGCAAGACCAATGGCCAAGGATTTCCTCGCCAGTGGTTTGGTCAAATCGTGCCCCGTGCAGAAATCGATGCCATTGCCGCTGCCGCCGAGCGGATAGCACTGTTTTATCTTTGGCCCAGATGGCGAATGGAGCCGAAATGGCGAACGATCGCCATCGAAAGCGACGGAGTGGAGCGAATATTTTCTATCGATGATGAATACGTTTCCAATCGAGCTAAAAATCTTTCCGACCTCTACCCATTTTCTGGGCCTGGTGAAGGCCCTAGCAGTCGCCATTCAGGCACCATTGTAGCAAGCCTCGGCCTCGCCGAATTGATATTCAACGCGACCAACAAGCTGATCGACAGCATACGCAATAATTTGTTTTCGGAGAAGGTTCTTCAACAGCCCCTAATGCGCCTGCGTGTTGAAAAAATTTCTCATACTGGCGACGGCGATGAGTACATCCGAATTACTGTACTTAATTGTTCTGCGCAACGGCCAAATCTTGAGGCTCCAAAAGCGGTGCAGGAAATTCAGCAACTGGAACGAACCTATATGTACTGCAGGGGACTTCCGGTCCTCGAAACGACGATCCCCGAGATCAACGAGCAGATGAGCGGAAAACCAGAAGGCTGTTTCTGGGTACAGGCAGATTGGTCTTATCATTTCAAGCGAGTGATCAGTGAAGGGAACACTGAGGGTGCGGAGTCAAAGCCATGAGCGACAATCGACTCGCTGTGCTGGTCGTTCATGATACACCGTTCCTGAGCGAGACCGAAGATGAAATTCTGCACACAGCCGACTTGGCGCTGTGCAAGGTGGGTCAGCGCCGATATATTAGTGGTTGGCAGACTGTCCTAAAGATACTTGCCCATGCGCAGGAAATCGAGCCTCCTCCGGATCTTCTCCTTATCGATGCGCGTTTCGAGAAAGACGAGTCGGCGCCAGACCTCGGTCGACTTCGGATACGAATAAGCGGTGACGAAACCGCTGATCCCAGGGGGCTACTTTATGGTGCGGTGCTTGCCTCCCAGTTTGCTGGCCCAAACCGTCTCCCATTCGGGTTTGAGGTGTACAGCGCGGACTTGCCCTCAATTGCCGAAGATCCGTACGCCCAAACCTTCTATGGTTTGTTGAAGGGGTTGACACGCTCCGTGGCCGCGAATCCCGGGCGCGGGCGAGTCTTCGCGGAAGACATGCGAGCTACGCCGACCGGCGCGCTGCCGCGGGACAGTTGGGGCATTGCTCTTCGGCGATTCCGCTCGTCGCTGCAAGAGACCTTGGGCCAGGGCTGGGCGCCAGACTACATCTCTTTCTCGGCGGCACGCGACGCCCTCAACGCCCTTCTAGAACGAGGTGTGGTTCCTCCTGAAGATTTGACGGTTCGATGGCGGCAAGGGGATGGAAAGCTGCGCAATGTCCTGTTGCGGTCGCTCTTTGCTGATTGCCGTCAGCAGTGGTCAGATGAGTGGGATACTCAGGCGTTGGAAAGGCTGACGATCGTGAAGTGGCTCGATGAGTTGGGCAAGCGAGGAGATTTTCTTCGCGACGTCGAGCACCAAGTTACCGGGCTCATCAATGGATGGTACACGTTTCCTGAAGCGGCATGGGAACCGGACTTCCGCAACCCTGCCCACGCCGCTGGCAGCCCAGAAGCCGTGAGATGGGTACGTGCAATGTCGTTCATCGTCTTGCGCGCACTTAACTTAAGAGACCGAGCGCGTGATGAAAATGTTCGTGTGCTCGATGCGCTTCAATTGGCTCGGCAACTTCCGCTTGCCGATCTGCAGGAGACCGCGCTAGAACGCACCCTCGCGGGGGCGCTCACTTATGTTTTGTTCGGCCAGGCGGGGAGAGAAGTGAGCCCTGCACAAGTTCTTGCCGCGCTAGGCCCAAAGGATCGCTGGCCAGTCGCCTGGAGTGCCGATGCACAATCGCTTGTTACAAAACTTCTTGGGAGAGTGACTGACAATCGTAAAAATTGGCCGCAATGGGCATTGGTCGACGACTAGCTATATTCTTCCTCGTCTAACAGCTCTTGTGGGAGAATAATTTCCCCGTTCCAATCCGTAGGATACGTCGGAGAACGCCGTGTCTTCAGCGCTTCGACACCTACAAACTCAACCTTAGCCCCATATGGGTCCTGCCTGGGAGTCTCCTCTCGTGAAGGTATTTCTTTCAAGTACGGCCGACGACCTCCAACCACATCGCGAGCTCGTCAGATCCGTCATTTATGATTATGATCTAACTTTCCTGGGCATGGAAAATTTCGGCGCTCAGCCGCTTCCGCCCATCGATGTCTGCCTTCGGTATGTAGAACAATGCGACGTGATGGTGTGCTTGCTCGGGACACGATATGGCACCCGAGTGGATGGGCAGTTGTCCTACGT
>JAOAPP010000319.1 GCA_025462985.1 Bryobacterales bacterium
CTCACACGCAGTTCGATGTTCAGGGCAGCTACCGCGTTTATAGAGGACTCCAGGCAACTGTCTCCGGCTTGAACCTTAGCAACGAAGTCTTTGGTTTCTATACTGGAAGCGCCATTTACCCGAACCAGCGCGAGTACTATCAGCCATCGGTCATCTTCGGCCTGCGCTGGTCCTCCGCAGTGGAGTAGTTTGGCTGGTCGCTGTATAAAGGAGATGCCGCATTCAACCGTCCCGGCCGTAACGGCAGCATCGGTGGTGTGCGGTCCAGCCTGCACGCCTAGCTCACGGATTCGGGCAAGGGAGACTAACTCCCCTGGCTCGATCGGATCGAGAAAACCGCCACTTCAGCGCGCAGGTTCGCCAGCACTTCCACCTTGCGATTCTTGCGCCCAAACTGCTGCCGCTCAATCACCCACTGCTCCTTTCGGCAAAGCGAGATGAAATCGTTGATGGTTAGAAAGTGCAGATTGGGAGACTCGTACCAGTCGTATGGAAACAGCGCCGTCCGCGGTGCGCGCCCGCTTATCATGTGAGCCACCCGTACGCGCCAGTGTCCGAAGTTCGGAAATGCCACAATGGCATTTTTCCCCACCCGCAGCATCTCGCGCAGGACCCGCAGTGGATAGCGCATCTCCTGCAATGTTTGACTGAGAATCACAAAGTCGAAGGAATCGTCCGGGTAATCCGCCAGCCCCTGATCGATATCGCCCTGGTAAACCGAAACGCCTCGTGCAATCGCACGTTGTACCTTCTCGCCTTCGATCTCCACCCCTCGTCCGCGTATCTGTTTATGCTTTCTCAGCCAGGCCAACAGATCGCCTTCGCCGCATCCCAGATCCAGCACCCTCGACCCCGGCTCCACCATCTCCCCGATCATTGCGTAATCCAGGCGCGCCTGCACCTGCACTGTATCCGGCTCCACCGTTCTATCTGTCCCGCGAGTCGATGTGCCGCTCCGGTGTGCGCTCTCCAGGAAGCCCGTGATCATCTCACTCTGCTCCTTGGTCTCCAGCAGAAACGCGTCGTGCCCGTAACTTGACGGCAGTTCGCAAAACGCTACGTCGATGGTCCGGCTCCGAAGCGCCCCCACCAGTTCCAGGGATTGATATGTCGGATACAGCCAGTCCGAGGTAAAGCTCATCACCAGAAATCGGACCCCGTCTCTCTCAAACGCTTCGCCCAGCGACTTGTGCCCCGCGGAAACGTCGAAGTAGTCCATCGCCTTCGTGATGTACAGATACGAATTCGCATCGAAGCGACTGACGAACTGGCTCCCGCGATAGCGAAGATAGCTCTCCACTTCGAAATCTACCGAGAAGTCGAACCCGAACGCGTCTTTATCCCGCAGCCTTCGACCGAACTTTTGGCGCATGGACGCATCGCTCATGTAGGTGATATGGCCCACCATCCGCGCCACTGCCAGCCCACGCGCCGGCTGTTTCAGGTGGTAATAGCTGCCCTCACTCCAATCCGGATCCGCCATGATCGCCTGCCGCGCCACCTCGTTGAATGCGATCTGCTGAGCGCTGTGCTTCGTCGTCGTCGCGATCGGAATGGCGGCAGCCACTGACTCCGGATACACAACCGCCCAGGCCAGCGCCTGCATCCCGCCCATGGAGCCGCCCGCCACGGCCAGCAGCCGCTCGATGCTGAGATACTCAACCAGCATCTTCTGCAGCCTCACCATGTCGCAGATGGTGATCACCGGAAACTTCATCCCGTACGGCTCGCCCGTCGCAAGATCTACGGAACTCGGCCCCGTCGTCCCCCGGCACCCTCCCAGCACGTTGGACGAAATCACGAAGTAGCGCTCGGTGTCAAACGCTAGTCCTGGTCCGATCATGTCGGACCACCAGCCTGGCTGCCCCGTCGTCCGACTTACCCCAGCCGCATGCGCATCACCCGAGAACGCGTGCAGAACGAGAATCGCATTCGTCTTTTCAGCGTTCAAGCGTCCATACGTCTCATACGCCACGTCAACGTTCATCAGCGTGACACCGCAATCGAGAGGAAGCGACGGGAACGTGACAATCTGCGTCTCAACGACAAACGAGGTCTGGGTCGATACAGGCACTTACTTCAATTCTCGTACACGCGTCAATGAGCTACGCTCGGAGCTGATGCACCTGGTCCTGCTTGCTCTCCTGGCCTTCGCGCCGCCGGCCGCGAAGACCGCCGATCCCTATGCCCAACTGCGCCTTTATGACGGAAGCTGGCAGGTCACGCCAAAAGGAGCCGCCAAGCCGGACGTTCTCACCAACCACTGCGCTCTTCTCGGCCAGTTCTTCGCCTGCGCCCAGAACGTCAATGGCTCGCCGGGCGGCCTCGTGGTTTTCCTGCCGGTCAACGGTAAGCCCAACCATTTTTATACGCAGACCATCATGCCTGAAGGCCGAGCCACCGGACGCGATGAACTGCAGATCGAAGGCAATCAGTGGACTTACTCCAGCCGCCGCGACGAAAACGGGAAGACCACGTACTACCGCACTCTCAATACGTTTTCAGACAAGAACCACATCCACTTCGAACAAGGCCAGTCCACTAACAATAAGGATTGGACGGTCCAGAACTCAGGCGATGAAGTGCGGATGAGCACATCACGCGGCGCCCACTAGCTTCTTCGTGTACGTCAGACTCTCTTCGAGCGCCGCACGCTCCCTCTGCGCCTCATCCGGAGCCTGCCACGGCTCATCCCGGTACGGCTTGCCCCTTTCCGCGATCGCTAAGTAGCGTTCGAACTCCCACGCCGGCATGTTCCGGTAGGCATCCCAAAAGGCCGCGTCCTTATAGGGCAGCACGCGTGGGCCAAACACAATCGACTCCATCGAAAGCGCTCTTCCC
>JAOAPP010000324.1 GCA_025462985.1 Bryobacterales bacterium
TACCTGAGAACAGCACTGGTGCAGTGCGCGTGGTCGGCGAGACGCAAACAGGGCTCAGTGTTTGAGCTACGCTTCCAACAATTGGTGAAACGATGTGGACCCAAGAGAGACATTGTAGCCGTCGCACACCAGATGCTAATCATCCTGTACTGCATGCTCAGCAGAAAAGTAGCCTTTCGCGGTGTTGAAAGTGCTCCCCAGCAACGACGACGAAAGAATCGGGCACATCATCATCTGCGTTGCCTTCGACGTCTTGGCATCCAAGTCCAGATCATGGCCGCGCCGGACACACCCGAAGGACTGCAGGAGTAGTGTTTTCGGAACAACCGGCATGTTGTAGGGGAGGAAGAATCCCTGCAGGAAAGGAGAAAGCGACTCCATCTTGGCCCTGAGTCTTGCGGGCGATGCCGTGAGGTTTCGCTCGAAGCGTAGATAGGGGTATCGGTGGGTCGGGCTATTGAGCTTCGAAAAAAGTTTAACAGGGCGCTGACTCCGTCCCGACCTGGGGAAAGCAACACGGCGGACTGCGATAAATCGCGAGTGGCCCGTCGGCCCTGCGTAGTCTGAGAACCCGCACACGCTGAGAAACAACATGCACCACAACCGGGAGATCTCCAGAACGTCTCGGACCAACCAGGAACGAGACCGGTCCGCGAAAGTGATAAACCATAATGCGGATACGCACGCTCTGGAGGAGTCGGACTGCGCCGTAGTACCGATGAACCGACCGAACAAGGGGGAGCAATCCTCTACGGAAGCCGGGGAGGGAAGGGCGCGGACCAAGGAGAACATCGCGCAATCCAACACGAGCCCGACACAGAGCGGGGAACGAGTGTCCCAGGGATTGAACGGTGTGCGGCAAGTAGCTAAGGCAAAGAAGCAGGAACGGTTCACGGCTCTGCTCCATCATCTGAGCGTGGATCTGCTGCGGGACAGCTTTTACGCATTGAAGCGGCAAGCGGCGCCCGGAGTAGACGGCGTGAAGTGGGACGAGTATGAAACTGGCTTGGAGGATCGGTTGGCCGATCTGCACGGCCGGGTGCATCGTGGAGCGTACCGGGCACAACCCTCTCGGAGAGTCTATATTCCGAAGGCTGACGGACGACAGCGTCCGTTAGGAGTCGCAGCGCTGGAGGACAAGATTGTTCAACAGGCTGTGGTGACCATTCTCAATCAGATATACGAGGTGGACTTCAGAGGCTTTTCGTACGGGTTTCGGCCCGGACGCAACCCGCATCAGGCACTGGATGCACTGACGGTGGGAATCCAAACGAAGCGCGTGAACTGGATACTCGACGCGGACATTCGAACATTTTTCGACCGAATGAGTCACGAATGGATCCTTCAGTTCGTCGAGCACCGAGTGGCCGACCGCCGCATTCTCAGCCTAATCCGGAAATGGATGAAGGCCGGAGTGTCGGAAGAAGGCCAATGGTCGGAGACCACAGTAGGAACTCCGCAAGGATCAGTGGCATCGCCGCTGCTTGCGAATATCTATCTGCATTACGTCTTCGATCTGTGGGTCGAAGCTTGGCGCAAGAAAGTGGCGCAGGGCGACGTGATTGTCGTCCGGTACGCCGACGATCTAGTGGTGGGCTTCGAGAGCCGGACGGACGCCGAGCGCTTCCTGGAACAATTCCGGGAACGGCTGGCCAAGTTCGGTTTGGAATTACACGCGGACAAGACGCGGCTGATTGAGTTCGGGCGGAACGCCGCTCGGAATCGGAAGCAGCGCGGAGAGGGAAAGCCGGAAACCTTCACGTTCCTGGGTTTCACGCATTACTGCGGGAAACGCCGGAGCAACGGGTCCTTTATCGTCTGGCGCAAAACGGCTCAGAAGCGGATGGTGGCGAAGCTGCATGCGATTAAGGCAGAGCTTATCCGCCAAAAGCATGAGCCGACAGCGTTGGTCGGCAAGTGGCTTAGACAGGTCACGCTAGGCTATTACCAATACCATGCTGTTCCGGGAAACCTTGATCGGCTGGCTGTTTTCATGCATCGGCTACGGCGACTGTGGCGGGCCATCTTGGCTCGTCGCAGCCAACGTGGGCGGGTGTCGTGGCAGCGGCACACACCGGTTCTTGATAGCTGGATTCCCATCCCACGGGTGCTGCATCCATACCCCCAGCAGCGCTTCGCCGCCAGACATCCAAGGTAAGAGCCGTATGCGTCAACGCGCTCGTACGGATCTGTGCGGGGGGCGATCAGCGATGGTCGTCCCTACCGCGACATATAAAAAGGGCCAGACACGCCAGATTTGGTCCTTCTGATCGCCGATGAGAGCGGCAGTTCCAACCTCAAGAGCGATGGAACGGGAGTGCTGGCTTTTTGTATTAAGATTATCTAGATCAGATACTTAGAATCGTACCGCTGGGGCAGCGTACGCGCACTGCTGCGTTCTAAAGCGCCTGCCAGGCAATCGAAATAGCCTTTCGAAACTGCTGATTTTGAGGGCTAAAAACGACAAAAGTCGAGCCTTCGGACTGGTTTTCGAGGCAAAACAGCTTATTTCGCGCAAACTTCCTTTATCGCACCACGATGAACTCGGCGCTATCTGGTTCGGTCCGATTGACAAGGAGCGCCAAAGAGGAAATCCGCTGGCTACTTCTGGCCTTTTCGATTCGGGTTAATTGGGATTACCTCGGCGGCACGGTTGGGCAACAATGTGATCTTCGTGTTGCTCTCGATCTTATATCGCTGGTTGCCAATCGAGATGATCACATGTGGGCGCGACGGAGCCGGATCAGGCTGGCCAGCGCGGGCAGGAATGACGACGGGTTTGTTGACCATAGGTCATACCGTACCTCCGAACACCCTTTTAGGGTGCTGCACGACTCCGTTCC
>JAOAPP010000361.1 GCA_025462985.1 Bryobacterales bacterium
CAAAGGATCACGTACATCCCGCCAAGTCTACGTGGCAGTGTTGGCGGAAGTTCCGGCAACATGCCTGTACTCGGGCGAGAAGCCGAGCGCGCGGGCGTGGTCGAGCAGGCGCTCGAAGTCGAGCGAGATCGTCGCCCCCGCCTTCTGGGTCACCTCGTCTTCAATCGGCAGATCGAAGTCGTCCGCGCCATATCGCAAACCTTCGAGCGCTCCCGCGTTCTGCGTCAACACCGAGGTGCGGATGCGCGGGATGTTGTCCAGGTAAATGCGCGAGAGCGCGAGGTGGCGCAGGTACTCCTGCGTCGTGATCTCAATGCCGCCGAGTTGGGTGAAGTACGGCTTGAAGGTCCAGCAGAGAAAGCTCTGCAGTCCCCCGTCCAGGGCCGCCACCTCATCCTGAAAGGCCCGCGTGCGTTCCAGGTGCTCGATACGCTCATCGAGCGACTCATCGAACCCGATCACCATGGTCGCCGTCGTCTTCAAACCTGCCTCGAGGATGGCGCGCTGGGCGGCGAAGTACTCGGCCACCGTGTACTTGAACTTGGAGTGCCGCCTCCGGAACTCCTCCGTCAGAACCTCCGCGCCGCCTCCGGTGATCCACCGTACGCCCGCCGCTTTGAACCGCTCCGCCGCCTCCGCGTAGGAGAGCTTCGCGTGATCGGCAAGGTAGAGGAACTCCGCGATCGTAAGTGCATAAAATTCAAGTGAATAGCCATAGCGGGAACGGATGGCAGCGAACAGATCGCAGTAGTAGTCGAGCGGCAAATGCGGGTTAAAGCCTCCGTTGAACGCCGCCAGGTCCCCACCCAGCGCAAGTAACTCATTCAACTTGGCAAACACAGCCTCCTGCGGCAGTACATAGCCTCCGTCCTGCCCAGGCAGCCTGTAGAAGGCGCAGTAGTCGCACTGCGCTACACAAACGTTTGTGTAGTTGATGATCCGCATCACCATGTAGGTGGCGCGGTGCGCAGGATGGAAGCGGGCACGAACCACGGAGGCCAGTTCCCGCAGTTCGGCGTCCGAGGCGTGCTGCCACAGGTGACGTGCATCGTCCGAGCTGATGCGCTGGCCGGAGTGGACCTTTGCCGCGATCGGCTCCGTCAGGTTCGTATCGCTTGTCGGGTTGGCGAGAGTCGCCACCCTTCCATTGTATTGGCGGCCGCAGCTTGTCTGCCTCCGTCGGTGCGTCGAGCCAACATCTCTCAGGACTTGCCCTCGCGGGGGTTCGAAGCCGAAGGTGCCGCCGGTAGCTGGCGCAGCAGCTCCAGGTTCTTCGGCAGGTCCTTCCATTGGTTATCCTTCAGCAACAGCTCGCCGGGTTTTGCACGGGCGAAGTAGTGCTCCACGTCCCGCCGGATTGCTGGATCGATCGGCTGCAGTGTGGGCCTTGGCCCGGATTGAGATGGGTCGTTCTGTGCCGCGACAGCCATCCCCGAGGGCCTGGTGTTGCTGTTCGGCTCAACCTTTCCGCTCGGTGCCGGGGTCGAAGACGTGGGTACATCCGGGGCCACACGCGGCTTCACCAGCAGGGCCAGATAACGCGCATATGTCTGATCAGCTAACGCATACTCCGCCGGGGCGGTTGGCTTGCCGGTGTCCAGATCAACCGAGGGAAGCTCGAGTGATGGCCGATCCGGCCGCTGTGCGGCTAATCGATCCAGGTCGTGCTGGTACTGGTCGACCACGTGAGCCATGCCGGTCAGAAAGGTCTTCTGCGCCTCCACGCTGGGAACCCTTAACGAAAGATCCTTGAGCGGCCCCACCTTCGGAATCAGGCGCAGCATGAACGCGAGCACCCTGGTCCCGAAGCCGGGCCGCTGATAACTCTTGTCCCAACTCTTTTCATATTCTGTCTTGCTGATCCGATAGATCAGCTTCTTCGGGACAAATGTTGGCTCTGCCTGCCGCATCTTCTTGCCGTAATCGGTGACGGCCACCTGCGTCATCCTCGGCAGCAGAATGCTGATTGTCTTGCGATAGGTGCCGATGGCGAGATCTTCCTTGGTCAGCACCTGGTTGAGCGGAACTCCGTAAGTGTCCAAGAAGGCGCGTTCGAAGACAGGCTTGGCGACTTGAAAGCCGATGAAGTCGTGGTAGGCCTCGGGGGCGTAGCGCTGCTGTGTCACTTCGAGGACGTCGAAGCCGAACTCCGTCTGCAGATGGGCACGAGGATCTTGGTCATACAGAACCTCCTTGCCGTAGCGTGCGCGCAGCTTGGGATACTCCGAGGCTGTGGCCTGATTCACTGCCGGATGACCAAACGTGTCCGAGTTGTAATGCGCCAACGCTCCGAGCGCGAAGGCGTACTCATTGGGATTTTGTGCCTCGCGGATCAGGTTGGAGACGAAGTCGCCTGACCGCACGTAGTGCAGCATGTCCGAGAGCAGTTTGTTGCCAAACGGGTAGTAGCCGATGTCCTGGATG
The DNA here is from genome assembly GCA_025462985.1 of Bryobacterales bacterium. Classification (GTDB taxonomy): domain Bacteria; phylum Acidobacteriota; class Terriglobia; order Bryobacterales; family Bryobacteraceae; genus Bog-105. The sequence continues at coordinate 2,425 of JAOAPP010000361.1, forward strand.
ATGGCCCCGCCGTACGCGTAGGCATGCGCCTCTTTGAGCTGGTCCGGCGTGATCTCCGGATAGCGCCTCTGCAGCAGAGGGACGATGTGCTGCTTCCAGGCCAGGTCCACCACCTGCTCATGCGAGAGCACAGAGTATGCATGGGCGGGCTGCGGCGGAAAGGCGAGCAGCGCGATGAGGGCAAAGACCAGCAGGGCACGGCTCGAGCTGAAGGGTTTGGCCATATTTGCAAGACTACGATGCACGGAAAGGGCTCATGGACCGAGCTTTCCTCCAGCCCGAACCCTACCCTGTTTCGTTTGGGCAGGCAATTACAGGTCCGGGTGAGCGCCATAAAGGCTTTTGACCGGCGCCAGCCAACATTTATGCTGAGGAACAAGCGCCCACGATGCCGCTCCCCAAACACATTCCCAGAGGAGATCGATGTCAAACGAACAGCGGAATTTTCTTGCCCTTCCCTACGACGAGCTTGAGGAACTGAACCTGAAGGCGAAGGACCAGCGGCGCAACCGGGTGGCTGCCGACAAGATCCGCGAAGACCGGCTGAAGTACCTCACAGACGAGAAGCGCATCAAGGCGGTCACAGTTTTATTCAGCGACCTGGAAGGCCGCCTGCACATGCTGGACTACGACAAGAAGTTCCTGATAAAGAGTTGGGACAATCTGACCTTTGACGGTTCCTCGATCCGCGGCTTCACGGCGCAGCGGGAGAGCGATCTGCGGCTTTTCCTGGACTGGGGCTCCTTTTACTGGGTGCCGGAGGACTTCTTCGGCGCCGGCAAGGTGCTGGTGTTCGCCGACGTGATCGACAAGGGCGGCACGCCTTATGCGGCCGATGTGCGCGGCGTGCTGAAGAACTTTGCCGATGAGAAGTTCGCCAACGAGGGCTACACGCTGAACGCGGCGAACGAGATCGAGGGCTTCCTGTTTCAGGGCGTGGATGCGGAGCAGCACTTCTTCCAAAAGCAGCGCTTCGACTACGTGAACACCGGCGGCTACTATCATTCGCTGCCGGGCGATCCGCTGCGGCAGTTTATCGACACCGCGGCCGAGGTGCAGCGCGCGCTGGGCTTCGAGAACGAGAAGGACCACCCTGAGGTGGCGCCGTCGCAGTTTGAGATCAACTACAGCTACGGCGAGGTAGTGGCGGCGGCGGACCAGATCCAGCTCTACAAGCTGATCTGCCGGCAGGTGGCGAGGAAGATGGGGCTGACGGCGAGCTTCCTGCCGAAGCCGGTGGTGGGCGTGAACGGCAGCGGCATGCACACGAACGTCTCGATCAGCAAAGGCAAGCAGAACCTGATGTGGGACGCGAAGGGGCAGGAGAAGCTGAGCGCCTTTGGATGGGGATTCATCGACAAGATCCTGACCCACGGCAACGACCTGTGCCTGCTGCTGAACGCGAGCGTGAATGCGTACCGGCGGCTGGATCCGCACTTCGAGGCGCCGAACCAGATCAAGGCATCGGCGGTGGACCGCGGCTCGATGATCCGTGTACCGATCGGCAACGAGAAGAGCATGCGCGTGGAGGTGCGTTCGGTGAGCCCGGATGCGAATCCATACCTGGTGCTGTACTCGATTTTCAAGACGGGTCTGGATGGAGACACATCGACGATCGACAACCTGCGCCAGGCGGAGCGCTATCTGCCGGACAACATATACACGGCGCTGGAGGACTTCCGCAACGCGCCCTGGATTACGAAGCTGCTGGGCGAGGATGTGAAGGCGCGCTATGCGGACCTGAAGCAGGCGGCGGCAGACCGCTGTCCGCGGCTGCTGGGGACATTCGTGAAGGCGCCGGAGGTGCAGTACCACCACGATGTGTACAACCAGTACTTGTGGAATTTCTTCTAGAACAGTTCCAGTTCACACACGAAGGAGGAGAGCCTCAGCTCTCCTCCTTCGTGTTTTGCTGGGACTTTGTATTTTGCTCGGACATTCGTAACCGGGAACTGAGAATTCTGACGCGGCACGATATAGGACAGTCGTTATACTTGCGACGCATTGTGCAAGCCGCAAGCAATCGTGAGCGGCTCCCGAGGATTCCATCTTGCTTGGTTACCGCGTTGCTGCTCTCCTGCCTGTTTTTGCTTGCATCACGCTGGCTGCCGCAGCACAGGGCACCGTCCCGTCGGAGACACAGTTTTCCTCCCCAGGAACGGTCGCAGGCTCATACAACGTCCAAGTACGGCCGGCGCCGCCCCTCCAGGTACCAGCGGCAGTGCCTACGGGCTCTGTCACTCTCTATAACGGAATGAACGCGGTTGGATCGCCGGCTCCACTCGCATCTGCCCCGCCCTTTTTGAGCGCCGGTTTTACCCAGGAATTCGGCACTCCCGATCCCGCTTTGCTCTCAGCGATTGGCAGTGGTCAACCTGCTGCCAGTTCGGGATTTGGCGCAGAGTGGGGCGATTCAAGCAGGACGGCAAGCCCGATCTGCTCGTCTACGCGAGTGTTGGACCGGTGAGC
>JAOAPP010000460.1 GCA_025462985.1 Bryobacterales bacterium
GGAACATTTAGCTACAGCGGTCAGTACACGGGTGGGTCAGCAGAAGCCGATTTCATGCTGGGTCTTCCTAACCAGATCGGAACCGGAACTAACGGCGGTACCTGGGGTCAGCGCGATAATATCTTCGGCGGGTTCTTTCAGGATGACTGGCATGTCACCAGCAAGCTCACCGTCAATCTTGGACTTCGCTACGAAATCCACACACCCTGGGTAGAGGTGCGTGACCGCCAAACTAACTTCGGCCTGTTTAGCGGTGCTGTGGAACTGGCGAACCAGAACGGCAACAACCGGGCGTTGTACAACACTTACAATGGCATCGGCAATTGGCAGCCTCGGATCGGTTTAGCCTATTCGCCCGACAGCAAGACCGTCGTTCGTGCGGCGGCTACCGCCTCTTCTTACCTGGAAGGAACCGGAACGAATCTCCGGCTCACGATTAACCCGCCTTACTCGAGCGAACACAATGCTCTGTACCAGACACTCAATTTCCCAGGCAGCACACTCGACCAAGGCTATACTCCTATCCTCGGCTCAGGGACGTGCACTGCGGCCGGTGCGCTTGCCGCTTCAGCTTCCTGCTTCGCGAACGTTAACCTTCGTGTTTGGGATCCGAACTTCCGGCCTGCTCAATCGGATCAATGGAACTTCAGCATCCAGCGACAACTTGGGAATTCCATGACGGTCCAAGCCGCCTATGTCGGCCAGAAGAACACCCACCTGGTCGTTCCGCAAGCCTATTTCCAAAAGGTTCTTCAGCCAAACGGCACTGTGACAAACTCGCCCTTCCTGTCTGGAAACCAGGCGCTTGTGAGTGAGATCGGCCAGATCTCGGGAAGCGAAGCAAGCGGCAACCAGAGCTATAACGCTCTTCAAGTTGTATTCCAAAAGCGGCTCGGAGGGGGCCTGGAGTTTCAGGCGAACTACACGTGGTCGAAGTGCATGTCGGACGCCATCGGCTACTACGGCGCTGGTGGCCAATCCGGTTCGCAATCGGCTTACTTCCAAAACGAGTATGATGCCGCTGCTGAGTGGGGTCCTTGCTTCTACGATGTTAAGCACGTCTTCAGCGGTTACGTCACCTACGATCTCCCGTTCGGGCGTAATCGTATGTACGGCAAGAACCTGAACAAGGTCGTCAACGCCGTCGTTGGCGACTGGCAGGTCAACGCAATCCCTAGCTTCCACACCGGCTTCCCGCTGACGGTTTCGGCAAATGACGTCTCGGGTACCAACTCTCGCGGGCCTCGAGCGAATTGCATCGCTCCATCCAATGTCCTCGGAACGCAAAACGCATCGTCCACCTTGGGGGGCGGGTACTTGTGGTTCGATCCTTCGTCCTTCGCGCAGCCGACCTCCGGCTTCGGGAACTGCGGGGTCGGAACAGTTCGAGGCCCGGGTTTGCACACGGTGGACCTCAGCATCTCGAAACGCTTCTCGACCTTCGAGAACCAGAATCTTGAGGTTCGCGGCGAGTTCTTGAACGTCTCGAATACTCCCATCCTGAATGCTCCGAACCACTCAATCGGCGGCACGTTGGGCGTCATCAACAGTTCGCAGGGCGCTCGCAACATTCAGCTCGGCTTGAAATATAATTTCTAGCCGCAGAACACCAACGTAAGTAGCATCGTAAAAAAGGCTCTCCGTTCGCGGAGAGCCTTTTTGCGTCTGAACCAACCTGCAATGCTATAGGTTGGAAATCGGCGCAACGTGGCGTCTTCCGCAATCTTCAAAGAAGAAACATGAATCGATCTCTCCGGAGCGCTTCGCTCGCTCTAGCTCTCATATCCACTCTTTGCCTGCTGGGCAGCGCAATCGAAGGGGCTTCCGAAGTCCCGGCGCACGTCGCCGCCAATGAACTTCCGGTGGATCTTGACCGCGGCGCGGCAGGCCTGGCGAGGTGCCTTGCAGAGCTTCGCACGCGGGCCAGCATCCTAATGGTCACGGCCCATCCTGACGACGAAGATGGCGGCCTGCTGGCATACCAGACGCGTGGCTTGGGGGCACGCGGTGTCCTGCTCACGCTGAATCGCGGCGAAGGCGGTCAGAATGCGATGACCAACGACTTTTACGACGCGCTTGGCGTAATCCGCACTCAGGAACTGTTGGCGGCGGACAGATACTACGGCGTCGATCAGTATTGGACCAGCGTGATCGATTACGGCTTCTCGAAGACCCGGGAAGAGGCCCTCGAGAAGTGGGGCTATGACAGGGTCCTCGGCGAAGTGGTGCGCGTGGTGCGGATGACAAGGCCACTCGTCATCACCTCAGTCTTCGCCGGCGCGGCCACCGACGGTCATGGCAACCACCAGGTCGCCGGGCAGATGGCGCAAGAAGCATTTGTAGCGGCCGGCGACCCGAATCGTTTCCCTGAGCAGATCCGGGAAGGGCTGCGGCCCTGGAGCCCATTGAAGGTCTACAACCGCGTCCCGTTTTTTGAGCCGACGAAAGAAGGCATCTACGACTACGCGACTGATAAATATGTCCCGGTCCGGTTTTTCGATTATGTGAACAAGAAATGGATCGACCACACGCCGGAAGCGAACGTCTCAGTTCCGGAAGGGAAGCAGGATCCGGCGGCGGGTCTGACCTTTCTGCAGATGGGCCGGCAGGGTCTCGGCCAGCAAAAGACTCAGAACGGAGGCGTGACCATTCCTCCGCCTGCACCGCGGATGGCGCCGTATCATCGCTATGGGGCTCGGGTCCCGGTGGGGGCACAGGAAAACTCGCTCTACGACGGAATCGATGTTTCGCTGGCCGGAATCGCGTCTCTGGCAGGAGGGAACGCCCCGTTCTTGAGGGACGGTCTCGCGCAGCTTTCGTCCTCCTTGGATCGCATTGCGACTGATTACAGGCCGGATGCTCCGTCGGCGATTGCTCCGATCCTGGCCGAAACTTTGAGCCGAACCAGAGCCCTGATCGAGAAAGTACATGCGAGCGATCTTTCGGATGCGGGAAAGAACGATGTGATCTACGAACTTCGTATCAAAGAACGGCAGCTTGAGGATGCACTGACGCTTTCGCTACAGCTCTTTCTCGACGCTTCCGTTGCTCCCGCGAAGGAGCCGACGGGTGCAGCAGCGATATTCGGCGGACCTCCCACCACCTTCACGGTGGCCATTCCGGGAATGTCGTTCGGCGTGAAAGAGAGAGTGCTCAATAGCGGTACAAAACCGATACGGGTCGAAGCGCTGCAACTGAGTGCGACTGACGGCAAGGAGTGGACAATCCATTCCAATGGATCGCCCGGGGCGGTGCTGGCTTCCGACAAAGAAGTAGAGCTGAAGTTCGATGTAAAAGCGCCTGCGGATGCTGCGTTGACCCGGCCATACTTTTCCCGGCCGAATCAGGAACAGCCCTACTATACCCTCGACGATCCCCGTTACGAAAATCTTTCGACAGCACCGTATCCTTTGGTCGCGACCGCGCGAATTCAGTATCAGGGAGCGGATATCGCAATTCGAAAGTACGTGATGGTCCGAACACGTATGGATGGTATCGGAATTGAGGCAAATCCTCTGCTGGTGGGACCGCCCATCTCGGTGGAGGTTTCGCCTGCAGCCGGAGCCGTTCCGCTCTCCGAAAAGTCGTTTGCGTTCTCCTGCACGCTGCGGAGTAACGTGAAAGGCGCGGCGAACGGTGTTTTGCGTTTGAGCCTCCCCGAAGGCTGGACGTCGACTCCGGCAGAGTGCCCATACTCGATGCAACACGATGGGGAAACGCAGACCGTCACCTTCCAGGTCGCCCCGCACGACATCCGGCCGAAGGGATACACGATCAAGGCCGTCGCTGAGTATGCGGGAAAAAAGTATGAAGTGGGATATAGGATGGTGGGCTATCCGGGCGTGCGTTCCTAGCCCTACTATCGGCCGGCAACGTTCAAGGGAGTCGGAGTGGACGTAACAACCGCGCCGGGCTTGCATGTCGCGTTCTTACC
>JAOAPP010000463.1 GCA_025462985.1 Bryobacterales bacterium
TAAGAAGTTGGAAAAGCTGACGGACCAGCTCAATCTTCTCGATTCCGGGCTGGATTCGCTCTGCTTTGCCATCCTGGTGGCGCGCCTTGACGTCAAGCTGGGAGTGGACCCTTTCAGCACTTCAGAAGACACCTATTTACCCATCACATTCGGTGATCTGGTGAAGTTTTATGAAAATGCCATTGCGTCATAAGCGTTCCTTGTGGAGTGCGCTCGCCAAGGCGCGCGAGCTGCATTCCCGATTCATCGCGGATGAGGAATCCACGATATGCCTGTCGACCCTGGCAGCGGAATCCGCTCTCTACGGCCGGGGCGATGAGTTGCGCGGACTCTCCGTTCTCGTCGACACCACCAGCCAGATCGCCGCCGCTGCGGCGCTCATCGAGTTGGATGGAATCGCCCGCCGTATCGTCCTGTGCACGCCCGATCTGGCCGACGAACACGTGCCGTTTGTCATGGAAGCGGCAGGCGTAAATGCGATCGTTTCCAACCGGCCAAGGCTGACGCCGTGCCATGGACGCCACTTGTATCTGACTCCATGCTCGAAGATGCTGGTCCCAACCGAATACGACCGGACGCCGGAATACGAAACCGAGTGGGTGCTTCTCACCTCCGGCACGATGGGCCGGCCAAAGCTGGTCGTGCACACGCTCGAGAGTCTGGCCGGCGCCATTGCCGATATCAGTGATTCGGAAACGCCTTGGGTTTGGAGTACTTTCTACGATATCCGCCGTTACGGCGGCCTTCAGATCCTGCTGCGCGCCATCCTGACCGGAACATCGCTGGTGCTCTCCGGCGCGCAGGAACCTATGGCGGACTTCCTCGCCAGGGCATCCCTGTTCGATGTCACTCACATATCGGGTACGCCTTCGCATTGGCGCCGCGCGCTGATGAGCCCTGCGGTGAGTGTCATCGATCCTGTTTATGTACGGCTCTCCGGTGAGGTTGCCGATCAGACGCTGCTCACACATTTGCGCGATGTCTATCCGAAGGCAAAAATCGCAGTTGCCTTTGCGTCCACAGAAGCGGGAGTGGTGTTCGAGGTAAACGATGGGCTCGCGGGCTTTCCCGTCAGCGCAATCGATCTCACTTCCGGCGTGGATATGCAAATCCGGGAATCCTCGCTGCGCGTCCGCTCTGACCGCACCGCGACCCGGTATCTGGGAGACAACGTCCCCGCATTGAAGGATGCGCATGGATATGTGGACACGGCCGATCTGGTCGAAAAGCGGGGATCGCGCTACCACTTTGTCGGGAGACGCGATGGCGTCATCAACGTCGGCGGCCTGAAAGTGTACCCGGAAGAGATCGAGTCGGTGATCAATCGTCATCCGGAAGTCGAAATGTCAATGGTGCGGATGAAGAGGAGTCCGATCACCGGCTCTCTCGTCATTGCGGATGTGGTCCTCAAGGAAACCGTCCAAACATCGGAAGCGCTAGCAGTCCAAGACCGCATCCTGATGCTGTGCCGCAAGAATCTCTCCTCGCACAAGGTACCCGCTGCCATCAACTTCGTCCCCGCTTTGGCCGTCGCCGGCTCGGGCAAGATGATCCGTCCGCATGCGTAATGTCATCGTTACAGGAGGAAGCCGGGGCATCGGATTAGGAATCGCGCGCAAACTGGCTTCCTCGGGCTATTGCGTCGTCGCTCTTGCCCGTCACACCAACGATGAACTCATCGTGGCGATGGAGAAAGCCAACTCCATCAATTCTGGCTCGTTTCACTTCGTCCCATTCGACCTTTCTGACATCGAAGCCATGCGCGCGTTGGTTAAGTCCGTGCGGGACCAGTTTGGACCAATCTACGGACTCGTGAACAATGCAGGCATTAGCTTCAATGCCGTCCTCGCGATGTTGCCCACCCCGCAAATCGAGCAGCTTGTGCGCGTAAATATGCTCTCGCCTATCGTCCTTTCGAAATATGTTGTGCGTTCCATGATGGCGGATGGTGGCGGTCGCATCGTCAATCTGACCTCGATCACGGCCTTCACCGGCTTTAGCGGCCTGTCAGTCTACGGTGCAACCAAGGCCTCGATGATTGGATTCGCCCGCTCCCTTTCCCGCGAGGTCGGCCGAATCGGCATCACCGTGAACTCCATCGCCCCCGGCTTCATCGAAACAGATTTGACCAAGGAACTCGACGACGAACAGCGGGAAAAGATCAAACGCCGCAGCGCGCTTCTGCGGCTTGCTTGCGTCGAAGACATTGCCAATGCGGTTGAGTTTCTCCTGAGCGAGAAGGCGAAGAACATCACCGGAACGGTGCTTACTGTAGACGCGGGGAGCACAGCATGAACAACGCCCAGGTGAAGACCTCTCCGGATCCCGACCGGTTTGCCGCGAGCCGGTGGCTGCGCGCTCTGGAACTCACTGCCCCGATTCCACGGAAGCGCAGCCACATCCTCCCCAGAGTCGTCGAGGAACTCGCTCAGCGCCATCCGGATGCCCATGCGTTGCTCTCGGAGCGCGAATGCTTTACCTATCGAAGTCTATTCGAGCGCTCGAACCAGTATGCCCGTTGGGCCTTGCAGCAGAAGCTGGCGAAAGGGGACATCGTCTGCCTGCTCATGCCGAATCGGCCTGAGTACTTTGCGATCTGGCTTGGGATCACCAGCGTGGGCGGCGCTGTTGCACTTCTGAATACCAGCCTTGCGGGCCGTTCGCTTGCGCATTGCGTAAATGCAGTGGCTCCCAGGCACTTGATCGTCGCTGCGGAATTCGTCGATGCAATCGCTACCGCCCAGCCAGGACTGATACAGGCGCCGACTGTCTGGGTTCATGGCAGCGAAGATACATCCTTCCCTCGTATTGACAGCTACGTCCAGCAACAACCGCGAGACGCGCTGGAGAAAAAGAATCTTCCCCAAGTCACCGTAGACGATCTCGCTCTCCTTATCTATACCTCCGGCACCACCGGACTCCCGAAGGCCGCAAAGGTCAATCACGCCCGCGTCCTCCAGTGGAGCTACTGGTTTTCCGGCCTCACAGACATGCAGCCACAGGATCGAATGTATAGCTGCCTGCCCATGTATCACAGCATCGGAGGAGTGCTCGTGCCCGGCACGGCGCTCGCGAGCAGCTCCAGCGTCGTACTTGCGGAGAAATTTTCGGCCTCTCAATTTTGGGGTGATGTCACCCGCTGGAACTGCACCACCTTCCAGTACATCGGCGAACTATGCCGCTACCTGCTGCAAGCGCCGGCCCAGGACGCAGACACGCACCACCGCATTCGCCTCGCGTGCGGCAACGGACTCTCGCCTGACATATGGGAGCGTTTCCAGCAGAGATTTCGTATTCCCCGCAT
>JAOAPP010000469.1 GCA_025462985.1 Bryobacterales bacterium
CGTTACTTGCGATTGTTTTGCTGACAGCTTCGGCGCTCAATGTTGACTTGGGCGCGCCCGCTCTGGCAGTTGGGCTCGTGGCTGCACTTGCGGTGGCGCTGCGCGATCATCGCGTGCCAATCGATATCGGCCGCGAGATTTCCTGGAGCGTTATTCCGCTCGTCGCAGGTCTGTTCGTACTCGTGGAGGGCTTAAACGGAGCCGGCGCGCTGAATGCATCCGTATATGGGCTGCAGGAGATGAAGCAGTGGGCGCCGGTCCAAGCGGCTCTTGCCTCAGGCTTCGGCGTCGCGATCTTGTCCAACCTCATGAATAATCTGCCAAGCGGATTGATTGCCGGCGCGGCGGTGAAAGCCGCGGCAGCAACCGGCGCGCTGCGCAATGCGGTCTTGATCGGCGTGGACCTCGGGCCCAATCTGTCGGTCACGGGATCGCTTGCTACGATCTTGTGGCTGATTGCGATTCGCCGCGACGGCCAGGAGATCGGTTTCTGGAAATTCCTGCGCTGGGGTCTGCTGGTGATGCCCCCTGCTCTGGCCTTGAGCATCCTGGCGCTTCTGCTGGCTCCGAATGGAGGCCGGTAGCCGTTACTCTGGTAAGAACCACATTCATGAATGAACAAAGCCGCATTTACGTAGCGGGCCACCAGGGCCTCGTCGGCTCGGCCATCGTCCGGCGGTTGCGAAGCTCGGGCTTTCAGAATCTGATTTTGCGAACCAGGGCGGAGGCCGATCTGACCTCGCGCAGAGCAGTGGAGGCTTTATTCGAATCCGAAAAGCCGGAGTATGTTTTCCTGGCTGCCGCCAAAGTCGGCGGCATTCTTGCGAACAGCATGTATCCGGCCGACTTCATCCGCGATAATCTCGCGATTCAGTTGAACGTGATCGATGCCGCCTGGCGTCACGGGGTCAAGAAGCTTGAGTTTCTTGGGTCGTCCTGTATCTACCCGAAATTCTGTCCGCAACCCATGAAGGAAGAGTATCTTCTCACTGGCACTCTGGAGCCGACGAACGAGTGGTACGCTGTCGCGAAGATTGCCGGAATCAAGTTGTGTCAGGCGTACCGCGCGCAGCATGGATTCAACGCAATTTCGCTGATGCCGACCAACCTCTACGGGCCTTTCGATAACTTCGACCTGAAGAGCTCGCATGTGCTGCCGGCCATGATCAGGAAATTCCATGAGGCCGTCTCCGAAGGGCGCTCCGAAGTTGTTTTGTGGGGAACCGGCTCGCCGCGACGCGAGTTTCTGCATGTGGATGATCTGGCCGACGCGGCGTTGTTCCTGATGTGGAATTACGAGGAATCCGAGATTCTGAATGTGGGCGTAGGAGAAGACGTCGCTATCTCGGAGCTAGCCGGCATGGTGGCGTCCGCGGTCGGCTATCGCGGGAGCATCGTTTACGACCCATCGAAGCCGGATGGAACACCGCGCAAACTCCTTGATGTCACGCGCCTGCACAAGACCGGATGGAAACCCTCAATTCCGCTTGAGCAGGGCATCCGGACCACCTATGAATGGTTTGTGATGCACGAGGAATTCGCTCGCGTCGGCGTTACACAATAGAGCTTGCCGCGCGGCGAGTGACCGTGAACCGTTCAGCGATGTCCGGCCGCAGTTCGCACCCGAGGCCCGGTCCACTCGGCACAGTGACGTAGCCGTTCTCTACCGCGGGAACGGCCGTCATCACTTCCGGGTACCAGCCCCTGTAAAACGCTCGTACCGATTCCTGCACCAGGGCGTTTGGCGCATTCAGGGACAGGTGCGTTGAGGCGGCAAACACAACCGGCCCGGTGCAATCGTGCGGCGCGACAGGCAGATGCCACGCCTCGGCCATGGCGGCGATTTTGCGGGCTTCGGACAGGCCGCCGCACCAGGAAAGATCGAGCATGACGACGCCGGCAGCATCCGTCTGCAGCAGATCCCGAAAGGCCCAGCGTGATCCGAGAGTCTCGGACGCGCAGACCGGCGCCGGCGAGACGTCGGCGTACCGCTTCAAGCTGGCCAGGCTGTCCATCTTGATCGGATCTTCGTGCCAAAACGTATCGAATGGCGCGAGTTCTTTTGCGATCTTCATGGCGGGAAGCAGCTGCCACATGGAATGGAACTCCACCATGATGTCCATCTTGCTTCCGACACGCTTGCGAATCTTTTCGAAAGGAGCGAGTGCTGCTCTCAGGTCGGCCGCTGAAATATATTGGCCGCGCGTCAACTCCGCTGCACGGTCAAACGGCCAGATCTTCATACCCGTGATCCCTTCGGCAAGCAGAGATTCGGCCAGGTCATCGGCACGAGTGAGGAAGTCGTTGAGATCGTCCAATCCGGTAATGTCACTGCCGAATTCAGAAGCCAGTCCCCAGTTCCGGCTCGACTGCGTTTCGGCTCTGCGCATGTACTGCGCGCCGGCGCATGTGTTGTAAGTGCGAACACGGTCGCGTGTCCAGCCGCCCAGCATCTGCACGATCGGCTGACCAGCCGCTTTGCCGAAGAGATCCCAAAGCGCGATATCGACGGCCGATGCGCCGCGAGCCTCCGCTCCAGTCGAGCGAAAGCCAACGTATCCCACGAGGTCGCGCGAGATCGCGTCGATTGCGAGCGCATCCCGTCCTATCAACGCCGGAGCCGCATCGTCATGCAGGTAAGCCTCCACGGCGCCCGCATTGAAGAATGTCTCGCCGAGGCCTTTCAGTCCTTCATCGGTGTGGATCTCCAGCCAGAGCAACTGCGGGAACTCGGCGATCCGGATCGTGTCCAGCTTCGTTATCTTCAATGGGTTTGCTCTCGATCGGCCTGTGCAGTCGGCTCGTCCGCATTGGGCGTCTCGTCAGGCTTGATTTCAGCGGAAGACCGTTTTCTTTTTTGAGCGACCAACGCGCCTACGAAGGCACCGCAGAATCCGGCCATCTGCGATGCAATTGGTCCAATGTTGGCTCGGTCGACGCCGACTGACGCGGCAACGAAGCCGAGCAGACTCAAACCGGCCACTTTATAAATCTTCGAATTTTTCACTCTGGCTCTTCACATTGTAGAAAGGAGCCTGGCCGTTCCTTGATGCGAGCTAGGGTGTGGGATCACCGGGATGTGCTCAGGACGTTGAAGCTTGTCCGGGTAAGGCGGATGTTCCGGAACTTGCCATCCGGCATCAGGCGAGCCTGGCGGAACCGCCGGGCTGGCTTTCACTGATGCCGACGAGCCTCCCCTGCTTGGCGGGAACTACAAAAGCACGTCCGCGCGCCGTCAGCACACACTGCCTCCATCGTTTGGAATGTGAACCGAAGTGAGATAGTCCATGGGGTTCTTCACCCAGTGTTCGCGAAGTTTGTCGAAATCGGAGGGAAACTGCACCGGAATCGCAGTGCCAGCCCCGGAGCTTATATCGAACACCTGCCCGAAACAGCCCAGACAGGCCCCAGGCAGAAGTACGGGCACACT
>JAOAPP010000774.1 GCA_025462985.1 Bryobacterales bacterium
CCCGCTAACCGCATCGCCCCAGGAGCTAGATGGATTGTCGCCCGTGTCCAGCCCTACCTGAGCGATGGTATACGCTGCCAAACCATCAAAGCTGCAGTTGCGATCGCGGAGGTCGAGATAGTCGGGATACGACTGATAGGAGGAAGCCTCGTTTCCATGCTGGATTGCGCAGAGTCTCTCCGCCTGAGGCACATTCAGCGGGCGCAGAATCAGCGCGTTCAATACACCAAAAACTACAGCGTTTGCGCCAATTGCCAACGCCAGCGCCAAAACGGCCACCATTGTGAATCCGCGAGACTTCCGCAACAGGCGCAAGCTGAACCGCGCATCCCGTATCAGACTCTCGGCAAAATTGCCGCATGGTGCTTCGTTGCATTCCTCTTTGAAGCGCGTATGGTCCCCAAGTGAGCGAAGCTCCTCTTCTATGTCATCGTCGATCTGAGAACGATGAAGTAACTCGGCGGCGAGACAACGAAAGTAAACCAGAGCTTCATATTTCCTCCGTGCGGCAAGGGCAGAAGCAATCGCTATAGAAAGACGGGCCCAACCATCAGCTTCCTCTCGCAGACGCTTGCGCCCCAAAGCCGTGAGTTCATAGAACTTGGCGCGACCATTGTTCTCTGATGTACCCCACTTTGCTTTCAGCAGACCCTGGCGCGCCAGACGGAACAATGCGGGATAGATCGCTCCCTGCTCGATAAGCAGCGCTTGCCCGGAGATTTGGCCGATGCGCAAAGAACTCCGTAGCCATGCAGATGGCCGAGAGAAACTGCTTGAGAACAAGAAGATCGAGAGTTCCGGGAAGAAGCTGGACTTGGCCGGGCATGCAGATTCCTAAGCTAGTCAGGAATGTAATGCAACCTTTCCTGAGCTGTCGACGAGAGAACAAGTCAGCACACGCGAAGAGGTACCGCGTTGCAAAGGCATTTGCTTCATAATGCAGATGGAGGAGTGCTATACCTAGAGGTCTTCAAAAATACCCATAGCCCGGTTCTTTCTCACCTCTTCCGCCGAAAAACAACGCCCGTTCATCGCCACGTACACGCCCGGCGTCAGCGCCTGCACAAAGGCCAGCGCGCTCCCCAGGTTGAAAAGCCCATCCGAGCTCCCAAACTTATACGGCACCATCGCGCCTGTCAGAACGATCGTTTTGCCGATCTCGCTCCGCGCCAGGACGCTCGCCGTCTCGGTCATGGTATCCGTGCCGTGCGTGATGACGATACGCTCCTCCGGACAGTTTCGACAGGCATGGGCAATCAAGTCCCGGTCCGCCGCCGTCATCTCCAGACTGTCGATCATCATCAAGGTGCGGATCGTAAAACTGAGCTTGCACCGGCCCAGTTCCAGCATTTCCCGAACGTGTGAATCCTTGAAGAACAGGCGTCCGTGAATCTCGTCGTATTCCTTGTCGAAGGTTCCGCCCGTAACAAGGATGCGAATCGTACCATTCGCTTTGGCCTGCGGTACTCCTGTCACGCAGCCACAGCCATCTTCATAACCACCAGAGTCATATCGTCATGCTGAGGCGCGCCGTTGACGAACCGGTCGGCCTCGGCCATCAAGGCCGGAATCATTTCCGCGGCGCGGTAGTCCGATTGTGTAACAATCGCCGGAATCAAGCGTTCCTCGCCCCACTCCTCTTCGCTCTCATTCATCGCTTCGCTGATTCCATCGGTGAACCCTACGAATATGTCGCCGGGCTCCATAATGAGCGTTCCCTGTTGGTACGGAGCACCCGGAAAAAGGCCCACGACCGGCCCGCCGGTCTCCAGCCGAATCACATGAACCGCAACGTCCACTGTGCGCCGTAACACAATCGGTGGGTTGTGGCCGGCATTGACGTAAGTAAATACGCGGCTGGCCCGGTTGTACTGGCCGTAGAAAAAGGTGGCGTACCGGTTGATCGGCGTTGCGTCAAACACCAACTGATTGACGTTCGACATCAGGCACGCCAGGTCGCCTTGATTCATCATGGCCTGTCCTCGCAATGAAGCCTGCAGGGAGGCCATGAGCAAAGCCGCCGCAATGCCCTTCCCCGAAACATCTCCGATGGCCACGCCGAGATTTCCGTTGGCGAGTGGAAGAAAGTCGTAGTAATCGCCTCCCACCCCGAGCGCTGGTCGGCAAGCTCCGAAGTAATCAATGCCCGCAATGGGCGGAAGACTCTGCGGGAACAGCCTCTCCTGGACTTCGCGCGCAATCTCGATCTCTCGATTGAGCTTTTCCCGTTGCACCATTTCCTTGGCCACCGCGCACGCAAGCCGGCTGTTTTCGAGAGCGAGGCCCGTCTGCAAAGCCACCGTTCGCAGCAACTGAACGTCGCTCGAGGTGTACGGTTCCTCTGATCTCTTCGGCCCCAGGCTGAGGAGCGCCGCCGTTTTCTGCTTGGAGCCGAGAGGCAGCAGCAACTGCGCATGGATGCTCCGCAACGTTGCGACTTCCGTCGGGCTCGCCGAATGCACCCAGTTGTCACGCCGGTCGAAGTAAATGCGCGCCGGCTCTTTTGAATGTTTCACCACGTCCAGCGTTTTGCTTTCCTCAGGCAAAGCGCACTGCGGCATCGCCGGGAAGCCCAGGCAATAGACCGGACGGAACGCTCCGTCGCCATTTAGCAGCACGGCCACGTGCGGCACGTGAAGCGTCTGCGAGATTCGTCGTGCCACTGTATCCAGCAGGTGATCCTGATCGAGGATCGATTGCACCGTTTCGCCCAAGTCCTGCAGCAGCCGTTCGGCGTCATAGCTCTCCCGAAAGAACCGCCGGTCCAGCCAAAGCATGATCCGCTTTCGCGTCCCTCGAATGATCCAGCTCACAGAGACGACCGATCCGACCATCAGCGCGATCTTCACCGGAAGGCTCAGGCTCGAGCCGCCGATTACAGAACCCAGAACCGTGAACACGCCAGTTGCGATGAGCGCGATCACGATTCCCAAGCCACCCTTTGCCAGCGCATAGCGGACTCCCTGGCGAACTACCATCTGGAGCCTCATGGCTCTTTCCACCACCACTACGTAGGCCAACGTGGCCGGAAACACACAGAAGAGGAAGCAGATTCCAATCACCACTGTTTCCGATACCTTGTTGAATTGCTCAGTGCTGTTCCACGCCTGATAAAGCACTAGCCCGACGATCGGGACGAGACTGAACAGCGATCCGGCGAACAGTATCCGAAGCCTTCGGCACGAATCCGGATCCCTGCTTTCGCTGATCTTCGCCAGAATCGAGACGAAGAAAAGCACTACGGAAAAAGCGAACAGCCCACCGTTGGTCAAAATTCGAAAATCCACGGCATGAGCGACATTTGCAAGCGCACCAAACCGTGAGAACTCGCTGATTGCACCCGCCATCTCCAGGCCGGTCCAGACCAACAGGGGAGCCAGCAGCAACCATTTGAGGCCCGGGCGCCTCACGTCCCAGCTGAAGCGGTGTGGAAAGTACAGGGAGAACAGAATCAACCAGGTCGGCCAAGTCGCCGCACCGTACATATGAAGCACATCGGCAAACACCCAGAGCGAACGCGGGAAGTGATACCAGCTTGCAAAGGCGATCAGCTGCGATGTCGCCGTCATCAATCCGAAAACCGTGAGCGCGCGAATGTCATGAGGCAGCACCGCCGCCACATACACGCCAACCAGGGAGCAGAAGAACATCATTGCGAGAAGCGTCGCGGTCAGAGCCCATCGCCATCCGTCCGCGGTCGCATCATCCCAGAATCGCGGCGGGATCTCGACCGTTCGGATTGTGTTTGTTCCTCGCGGCACAATCGTCAGCCGCAACTTCTGTGTCGGACCGACCTTCCATATCTCTTCCATCAGCACGTGGTCGCCCGTGAAGCGTCGCCCGTTAATCGTTATGGCGCGGTCGCCGGCATGCAACCCGGCACGCGCCGTCTGGCGATCGACTCCAGTCACCATCTGCTCCGCCGAGGCGAAAGGCCGACTGGGCGTTGTGGTCGCGTGCGCCGTCACTCGGATTGCAACCGCCGTGTACGTAATCTGATAAACGAGCGCGATCGCAAAGAGCGGAAGAAGAAAAATGTAGTTCCGGTAATGACGCCAGGGGGACGTATGCACGAGGGGCTCCCGAGATCCTTATTGTATGCAGCACGACCGGTACACTGAAAGGAAGCCCATTCGGACCGCCGCCCACCAATGAACAGCCTCGCCTCGAACACACTTTTCGATCACATCGAGCGCCATGGGTCGCTTCCTGTCGAGGCCATCGTAAAGGCCGATCTGCTCCGTTGCGGCCTGGCCTTCGACCCTGAAGTGCTTATGACTCCGGTCGATGCTGCGTCCAAGGAACATCAGCCGAAATCGTATTTTATTTTCTCGTTCAATATGGTTCGCCAG
This sequence comes from Bryobacterales bacterium, assembly GCA_025462985.1. Classification (GTDB taxonomy): domain Bacteria; phylum Acidobacteriota; class Terriglobia; order Bryobacterales; family Bryobacteraceae; genus Bog-105. Next base: position 4,353 of record JAOAPP010000774.1, read on the forward strand.
GGGGAGCTCGATGCTACGCAATCTTTTAAAGCGCCTGAAGAAATCGCTCTGACGGGTGGGAGCCTCGGCCTTCGTCGCACTATCGTCTCGGTGCGCCTCAACCCCGATTCGCCGTACCGCGTCAAGCTCCTCGACGGCAAGCGAGTACTCACGTTGGGAAGCGAGTCCCTTTCAGAGGTCGCCTTCCCTGACATGCCTGCGCACTATGGCGCTCAATTGCCGAACGGCAAACCGGTTGCGGAAATCGCTCCGGTGATCGAGTGGGGGTATCTCATTTATCTCACTATTTTCCGCATCTGCCAGTACTTCGGCGAAAAGGAAGAATGCCAATTCTGCGATATAAACCATAACTATCGACAGCAGCTCGCCGTGGGCCGTCCCTACACGGGCATCAAGAAGGTAGAAGACATTCTGGCCGCGCTTGAGTTCATCGCGACGCTTGACCGGAAAGCGGAAGCCTACACGGTGACCGGAGGGAGCATCACATCGAAGCTGGCGGGCCAGACTGAAGTCGAGTTCTACACGGCGTATGTCGAAGCGATTGAAAATCGGTTTCCTGATCGCTGGCTGGGCAAAGTAGTGACGCAGGCGTGGCCCAAGGAAGACGTGCGCACATTGAAAGCGGCGGGCGCAAAAATCTACCATCCCAACTATGAAGTGTGGGACCCGAAGTTATTCGCCGCGTACTCGCCCGGCAAGGACCGCTACATCGGGCGCGACGCCTGGATCCGCCGAGTGGTGGAAGCGGCCGAAGTTTTCGATCCGTCGCACGTCATTCCCAACTTTGTCGCGGGTATTGAGATGGCCAAGCCGGTTGGGTTCACTGACGTGGAGCTGGCAGTGGCATCCACAGCGGAGGGCTTAAACTTTTTCATGTCACACGGCGTGGTGCCGCGGTTTACTACCTGGTGCCCCGAACCCACGACGCCGCTCGGCAAGGAGAATCCTGGAGGCGCGTCCCTTGAATACCATCTGCGCCTTCTGGAGGTTTACCGCGATACTCTCGCGGCGCACAAGTTGAGTCCCCCTCCCGGTTACGGCGAAGCAGGCCCGGGCAAGGCAGTGTTTTCTGTGAGCCCGTTTATGGATGTACTTCCCGGGTGACCAGCGTCCCCTGTGCCGATACCAGCACGAAGGAGTCGTCGTCCTGCTCCCGGTACACATGCGTGTAGCGGCTGAAAGCGTGGAAGTACTGGTCCTGGCTCGTCCCGCGCATCTCGGTTTCGCCGGTCACAATGGCAGTTTCCCCGTAAAGCCGCACCTCTGAATTAACTACCCGAATCGACTCGAACTTGAGATGGCCCGATTCGATCGCCGAGACGAATCCAGCCCGGCTCAGCACAGTTCCGCTCAAATCGATCAGAACGAAATCGTCGTCCAGAAGCCGTCGCAATTCGTGAGCGTCGGCATTTGTCAAAGCAGCAAAGAATTTTCGTTCGGCCTCGAGGACAAATGTATGTTCGACCATGGCGCAGACTTCCTTAGAGCAGGGGCCACATCTCCTGCGCAGCCTCAAGCTATCATGCTTCCGAGATGCCGCCGCTTCTAAGGCATAGCTGGCAATCCTGGAAAGCAACCAAAGGCCTGGCGCTGCTGGGCGTTCTGGCGCTTTCAGTGGCATCGCTTCGACGACGGCGATCTTCAGCGTCGTGCATGCCGTTCTCCTGTAGCCGCTGCCTTATTGTGAAGGCAATCGCTGGGTGGCCTTGTTTGGGGGCAATCGCTAGAAGACGAAAGCACCCACTACTCTGCGCTTTCCT
>JAOAPP010000499.1 GCA_025462985.1 Bryobacterales bacterium
ATGCTACACCGGGCGGGTACTTTGCCGACGCGGAGAGGGACTTGAGAGAGACGACCGAATTTGTCAGAACGAAGCGGCTGCTGGCGCTGCCGAAGAACAACAATCTCCAGGTGATTCCGACGCCAGAGTTTATGCGCGGCATCTACGGCGTCGGCGGGTTTTCGCCCGCACCCATACTCGAACCCAGACTCGGCGCATTTTACTGGATCACTCCATTCACTTCCAACATGAGCAAGGAGCGCATTGAATCGAAGCTGCGCGAATACAACCGGTATGGGCTGGAGATCCTGACGATTCACGAGGCCATGCCCGGGCACTACGTACAGGCCGAATATGCCGCCGAGATAACACCCAAATGGCGGGGTGCGCTGCGAGCGCTTTTCTCCAATAATCCCTACGTGGAAGGCTGGGCCGTCTACGCCACTGAGATGATGCTGGAGCAGGGCTACGACAATACGCCGGAGATGCGCCTTACTTTCGGCAAGCAAATGTTGAGAGTAGTGGCCAACACAATTCTCGACGTCAAGCTGCAAACTATGGGAATGACCGATTGGGAAGCTATGGATCTCATGATCAATCAGACTTTTCAGGAGAAAGAGGAGGCAGAGAAAAAGCTGCAGCGCGCCAAGCTTTCTTCGGGCCAGCTTCCCACCTACTTCGTGGGTTGGCGGGGATGGGATCGCCTGCGGGATGCGGAACGGACGAGACTCGGCCCCCGATTCCGACTATTCGACTTCCATGAACGCGCGCTGAAGGAAGGCGGGGTGCCGCTGCCTGTCCTCGCAGAACTTTTGCATCAATGATCAGACCGATTTGGCGATATCGATCAAGTCACTGAAGAGACCGTAAGCGGTCTGCTCCACGCCCGGGTTGATTGACACAATGCCAAGCGTTCCCATCAGGTCTGTATGAAGCAGAAGCAGGTTGGACGTGCCCTTTGCAGTCGCCAGCAGATCGGTGCGACAGAGAGTTTCGGGAGCCACGGTTAAGTTGAGTTCGCCGGTCAAGGACCGTTCGGCGCGACTCACCAAGACAGTCGTGTTCCCTGCTCGGGCGGTCTCGGCTATTGCTCCCGCGGGAAGATCGCGCAACCCGGTACGCTTCACCTGCAGCGGCGTGACACGCGCGTCCATCAGCACGTTGGCGAGCGCCGCGGCTTTCGCGGCAGAATCCCAGCCGTCGATGTCGTAAAAGGCATCCGCCTCGGCAATTCCGAGCGTCCGCGCTTCTTCGATTCCTTCTTCCATGGATAAGCCCCGCTCCATGGCGGCAACGACGACCTTGGAAGTGGAGTTGACGATCCCGGTGAACCCCAGCATCTTCACTCCGGGGAGGTTGCTTCTCACCAGGTTGAAAACGGGAGAGCCATCCATGACGGTAGATTCGAATCGCAGTTCTACTTGCATGCGCTTCGCCTGGTCGCAAAGATCGGCGTAGGCGTGCGCGATCGGTCCTTTATTGGCAGTGATAACGTGTACGCGACGCTCGAGGGCAGCGCGGATATGGCTGATAGCCGGTTCGCCGTTCTCGGGATTGAGGGTTGTGATCTCGATGGCGACGTCCGGTTTGGTGCGATCGAGAAATTCGCCGGGCGAGGCGGTCGGCGATTCCAGCACGCAATTGGGTTCGAGGCCGCGTGGGTTATAAACAGTGCCACGCCGGGTATGGATGCCCACGATTCGGAACGGATAAACGGCGCGTTTGCTAGCCAGAAGCCGGGAAAATGCTTTTCCGACACTTCCATATCCGATAAGAACAGTGCGCAACCTTGAGGTTAGCAAGCCGGGCGATGCACGCCGCCTCTTGACACAGTGTGGGCGGTTGGGCAGACTTAAGATGCATCAAACACCTCGGAGAATTCGTGAAGTTCCTTGTTTTACTAGCGCTTATCCTGCCCGTAGGCTCACTTCTGGCGCAGGATCCAAACAACACGGGATCGCAGATTCCGAGCAACACTGCTCCGCCTATGCTTCAGAGGCCCTACGAAGCGGTGAAAGACTTTTTCAACTTTTTTGCGTTCGCTAATGGCGTGTTCGATACGAACGGAGCCTATGTCCAAAATGCGAATGCAGGTCATGTATTCGGCGAGCTGATCGGCGGTGGAGCGTCGGGTTTCCACAAGTTCTCAACGGGTTCGCTATCCGTTTATTACAGCGGCGACTATCGACACTACAACAGTAATAGCTTCGGGAGCGGAACAGACCAGAACCTGTCCTTGTTTTACGAGAAGACGGGCAAGCACTGGAATTTGAGGGTAGGGGAAGTTGCAGGGACGTTTTTCCAGGGAGGCGCGGCTTACAGCACTGCCGCAAATCCGGTCAATTCATCGGTGCTGGTACAGACGAGCCCATACTCCACGAGCACAAGGTACGCGGGCACCACGCTTTCTGTAGGCTACCAACAGTCGCTCCGATTGAGCTACGAGGTCACCGGATCCTATTTCCTGAACCGTTATAGCGGCCCGGTCAGCATCGGCAGCAACGATTTCATCGGTGCATTTTCGACGATCTACCGGCTCAGCCGCCGGACCAGTATCAGCGGGAGTTATGCGCACAGCAACTTCCTGTACCAGCACAATCAGG
>JAOAPP010000508.1 GCA_025462985.1 Bryobacterales bacterium
ATGCTAACCACATGCTTAGTGTTTAGGATCTCGGATCCTAGCGGGCAAGGCTCCCTCAAAGCCATGCTTTCAAGCGTGCGGCCGGGCATCGTTAGCATTCTTTTCTAAGCCGTCCCGCAACTTAGCACCGTTAGTAATCATTAAAATTGCCGGCTCACCATGCGAGTTTGCGCAGGTGGACCTGCGGGCGAGGTCTTTATGTTGTGGAAGAGTATCTCCATTAGCAACCAGGAGCGTGCCCTGGTCGCCAGAAATCACCATCTTCAAAGCATCCTCACTCCGGGGAAATATCGAATCTTCACGCTCCCCGGCGTCTCTCTGCAGGTGGAAAGGCACAACGTTGCAGACTTGATGCTGAGAAGTAAGTGGACCGACTATCTGTTGAATCGACGGCCGGCCCTGGTGGAACAGCACTTTGTCTGCGTGCGAACCAACGAAGTGCAGGTTGCCATGGTCTACGCCAACGGCGAACTCTTCAAAGTGTTGACACCGGCCAGCAGAATCTTAATATGGCGCGACGCCGCTAGGATCACCGCCGAGGTGGTGGACGTGCTTCCCGACTTGTCTTCGGAGGATTCGACGGTAGAACTGGACTTCTCGCCGACCTTCGTCAATCTATGAAGAGTTACGGGAGCGCTCCCGAATCTCGACGGGAGCGCTTTTTTCTCTTGTAACCGCTTGCAGGTTGAGATACAGTAGACCCCAATTTAGTTCGTTGTTACTAGTTTTTCATTGGGGGGACTATGTTTCGGCTACAGCCATGTTGGCTAACGATCTGTCTTTTCGCTTTATTGGGCAGCAGTGCCGCATTCGCCCAAGAAAAAGCAACTATCACCGGACAGTTGAACGATCCTTCCGGCAGTTCGATCCCGGGCGCGAAAATCACCATCACGAACATCGGGACGTCTCAGACCAGAACGGTCGAAACGAGCCCTTCCGGCGATTATCAAGCTGCACAACTGAGTGTCGGAACTTACTCGCTTCGCGCCGAGGCGCCAGGCTTTAAAACCTACGAGAAGGTCGGCATTGCCCTGAACGTGGGTGACACCGTGCGCGTCGATGTGCCCATGCAGGTCGGCGACATGAAAGAAAGCGTAACTGTGGAGGCAGCCGCGGTAGCCGTCCAGTCCGACTCCAGCGAAGTTAGCAATCTGATCTCCGGGCAGCAGGTCGCCCAACTCGCCATCAACGGGAGAAATATAGCGCAGCTTGCGACGCTCACTCCAGGGGCGTCGGCCGATTTGCCCGACTTCAATCTTCCGATCTCGGTGGGCAGCAGCGCAGGCATTAGCTTCAACGGTCAGAGATCGGAGCACAACGTCTGGATGATCGACGGCGGCGAAAACTATGATCGAGGCTGCGGCGGGTGCATGACGATTATGCCTTCCGTGGACGCGCTTGCCGAATTCAAAACGCTGACCAGCAACTCGAGCGCCGAATTCGGAGTCGGAACCGGTGGCACTATGAACATGGTGCTAAAGTCCGGGACCAAGACGTTCCACGGGTCCGCGTACGAGTATTTCCGCAATGACGCCCTGGACGCAAACGATTATTTCGCTAATTTGAACGGCTCTCCAAAACCGAAACTCCGCTATAACATCTTTGGCTTCAACGTTGGCGGGCCGGTTTTCATACCTGGCTTGTACAACCGGAATAAAGAAAAGACGTTCTTCTTCGTCAACCAGGAGTGGCGCAAGATTGTACGCGGAAGTCAGATCTTCGCGACGGCCATACCGCAATCCCAGCGGAATGGCGATTTCAGCGCACTCTCGGGGAACATCCTTGTTCCGACGACTGGCGATCCTGCCCAGCAAGCGCGCTTTGCCAGCCTTGGCCTGACGCCGGGACAGCCGTTCCCAGGTAATAGGATTCCCGCCGGTTTGATCGACTCGAATGCGACGCTCTTCTTCAACAGCGGCGCTATGCCTCTGCCCAACGCCCCGAACAATAACTTTTCGGGATCTCGCGCCGTACCGGTGGATGTGCCCGAGACCATCCTCCGAGTGGACCATTACTTTACGAGCAAGCTTTCTGTCATGGGCCATTACATTCACGATGGCACCAACTACGAGACGGCTACTACACTCTGGGGCAGCCAGACCTATCCGACCATCGGAACCAACTTCAAGAATCCGTCCTGGCACGCCGTCGTGAAGATGACGTACCTGATCAGTCCAACGTTGGTGAACGAAGTCGCGTATAACTTCAACGGCAACAACATCACGCTGACTCCCACTGGTATTTTCGCGAAGCCCCAGGGGTGGAACATTCCGGAGTTCTTCTCTTCAAACCCGGACAATCGGATGCCAGTGATTCGTCTCGGCGGCCTTTACAACGTCAACTATGACACCAACTCATGGCCTTGGTATAACGCGGCAGCCGATAACCAGGTGCGTGACGATCTTTCCTGGACCAAAGACAAACACAACTTCAAGTTCGGCGGCCAGTTTATGCGGTACCACAAGAACCAGGATATTTTCGGCCCAACGCAAGGAAACTATTCGTTTGACGGTTCTTTTACAGGCAACGCTGTTGCCGACATGCTGCTGGGCTATTCCAAGTCCTACAGCGAACTCCAGATCCAGGACCGCGGGCACTGGCGGACCAGCACCGGGTCGGTTTATGCCACTGACAATTGGCGCGCCACCAGCCGGCTCACTCTGAACCTGGCCCTCAGATGGGACATCGTGCCGCACGCCTATGACGTGCAGAACCGAATGTCAAATTTCTATCCCAATCTCTACGACAGATCCAAAACGCCGATATTTAACTCGGACGGAAGCTTGAACCCCAGCGGGCCCGGCTTTACTACCGTCCCAGGTGTGGCGCTCTCAAACGTGCCGTTTTACCTGAACGGAGTCGGCATCGCGGGCGCCAATGGCATACCGCGCGGGCTGGTGAACAATACCTACGGCACAGTAGGTCCGCGAGTCGGGTTCGCTTACGACCTCACTGGGGCAAGCAAGACTGTTCTGCGAGGGGGATTTGGCACGTTTTATGAGCGGATCCAGGGCAACGACGTGTACAACACTGGACCGAATCCACCCTTCTCTTTCAGCCCGACCGTCAACAGCGTCTACTTCTCGAACCCTAGCATCAGCGCTCTGAACGGACAGCAAGCGGCACGGCCGTTCTTTCCCGCCAGTTTCACTGCGCTTTCCTACTCCGATTACAAACTTCCGACGACAAACGACTGGAATCTCGGCATCCAACAGGAGCTTGCACGGGGAACAGTGCTCTCCGTCGCATATGTTGGGAACCAGGCCTTTCATCAGCGTGATAACCGAAACATCAACACGGTTCCCTTGAACGATCCGAACCGTGCGGCCATCGCGGCGGGCAAATACAATCCGGACTTTGACAGATTCTATCCGGGGTTTGGCCAGGTAACCTATGGCGAAACGGCGACTACTTCGAACTACCATTCGCTTCAGGTAAACCTCCGGACTGAAAACCTGCACGGCTTCACCGGGCAATTGGCTTACACTTACTCGCATTCGATCGATTTTCTGAGCGGCGACTTCGCCCAGATCTCGAATCCATTCGACCGCCGATTCGATCGAGGCTCCAGCGATCTGGACCGCCGCCACATCGCGATCATCAACTACATCTACAATCTGCCGTTCTTTAACACATCCCAGAACAAGTTCGCGCGGACGGCGCTGGGCGGATGGCAGATTTCGGGTATCACGACGCTCGAGACGGGGACGCCGCTTACGCCCACCCTGACGACCGATAACCTGGGACTCGGCGGCGGCGCAACAGCACGGCCTGATACGGTTGCACCCTCGTCGGGACCGAAGACATTGAACGCATGGTTCAATCCGGCCGCGTTCGTCAAGCCTCCGCTGCTCTCGTTCGGGAACACAGGGCGCGCCTCGATCGCTGGACCCGGCCGCGCGAACTGGAACCTCTCGCTCTACAAGTCGTTTCTGATTCCCATCACAGAAGGCGCGCATCTCGATTTCCACATCGACACGTTCAACACCTTCAACCACACACAGTTTCACGTGGTGGACACAGGCTTTGGCGACCAGAACTTCGGCCATGTCACTTCCACCTACGATCCGCGCGTAATCGAGCTAGGGATGCGATTCCTGTTTTAGCTTCTTCGGCCACCAGTTATCGGTGCGAAATGGCGAGGCCGGTAACTTTGCCGAGTTATACAGATTGCAGGTAGGGTTATCGGCCCAGGCATAGCGGACGGCGACGGGCTGGCTCACAGAGGGCGCACTGACCACCACGGTGCTGCCCTCGATTGCCGCATTCGCCCAGACGAATTTCCCGTCTGGGCCGGCAACTTCGAACCCTTGCAGCGGGCTGTCAGGCATTGGCTTGACCAGTGGCGCGGTATCCGGCTTGTAGGATGCAGGTCGATAGCTTTCGGGCAGCGGCTGGGCGACCAGGCCGCCCGCCACATGGGAGAAAGCCAGTCTCGCCTTATTCCCTTCAATTTTCATTGACTGATAGAGCGGCCCGGACTCCTCCATT
>JAOAPP010000529.1 GCA_025462985.1 Bryobacterales bacterium
TGTTACCGAACCCTGGCCGATTTCCCGGTACGAATACGTTAACGGCGGCGCTTTCGGCTCAGGATACTTGGGAGACCCGTTTGGCACTCCGGGTTCAGGCGATTTAGGCGTTGCTACTGACCAGCGAGAAGATGGCGCCTTGGGGATCCTGGCCCTGAATAATCCAACCACCGCCCGGTACTTGCATAGGACCATTGAGGACCTTGCCGCCGCCGGCGTTGACCCGTTCCACGGCTGCATTGATGGAGTCCACGTGAAAGTAAAAGTTCCAATGGGAAACAGGGACCTGCGGGGGCTTCGTCATCATGCCGCCATCGCCCATGGGTTTGCCGTCGCCTTGATCAAAGATGCGGTAAGCACCCATAGACCCCATGTCCATGTCGCTGACTTGGGTCCAGCCAAAGAGTTTGCTGTAGAAATCGAAGCCGCCTTCGAGATCGGTGGTGTAAAGTTCATGCCATCCAATGGTGCCTAGAGCGGGCGGCGCGGGCCGTTGCGGAGAAGGCATGGCGGGATGGGGGGTGAAGACCACAATAGCCGCACCTTGGGGGTCGGACAGGACAGCGAAACGAAGCATGTCAGGAACGTCAGTGGCGGGCTTCCAGAGCTTGCCGCCCGCTTCCACAATCTTTTCGATGTGCGCATCGACGTCGTCGACGGCAATGTAGCCGATCCAAGCCGTATGGCCACCGACATTTAACATCCCGGCGACACCCACGCTGTCGATGTTGAAGGTGGTGTATTGCATCCCGTCGGCGCTCGAGACGTCTTGTGTGGACCAGCCGACGAGGTCGGAGTAGAACGAGCCAGCGGCCTTGGTGTCACTGGTCATGAGTTCATACCATCCGAATTTTCCCCTTGGAGTGAACATGGTCGATTTTGCTCCCGAGCTATTATCCTCCAAGGGTGATCAAAGGCCGGAGCAGGCATCGAGAAGGTAGCTCGGCCCTGAGGGTACCAATACGGAGCCAAGGGAGCAGATCGGACACCTTTTGACAATCCGACTATCGGGCTCAGACTAATGAATCCTGACAGCCGCTTCGTAACGACGGCTTCCGCTCGAGATTACGCTCGCTTCAGACGTTCAGGGACTTCAGGTAAGGCACGCTCGGCGGCAACAGCGCCGGATCCTCTTCAAGCTCGACGAAGTAGTTCTTCACGCCGCCAGTTTTTGCGGCTGTAAAGACGGCCTTCCAATCCACGACCCCCTTGCCCAACGGAACCTCGCGGAAGCCAGACTTGGTGGAGGGGTCCTTCACCCAGTCCTGGCAGTGCATGGAGAGGAAGCGGCCCGGATACTTGTGGAAGTAGGTCACTGGGTCATAGCCCTTCTGCCAGCTAGAGACCTGAAACTGCAGCTTGGTGGTGGCGGGATTGAGCTCGGCGATCATCATGTCGTAGACCGGTTTGCCGTCGATGTGCTCGGAGACGAAGCCCTCATTGTGCAGCAATGTGACGATGCCTGCGGCGTGGGCCTTTTCGGCGAAGGAGTTGAAGGGCTCGACGTAACGTTTCACGTCGTCGACTGTCTCGGTGCCCTTGGAATCGAACGGTCCAAGGGCGGCGATTGCCATCTGCGTCATGCCGAACTCCTTCGCATAGGCGATGCTCTCATCCGGCTTTTGAAACAGCTCCGTCGGCGCCCAGTGCGCGGAGATGCAGCCCAGTCCCCAGTCGTTCAGCGTGCGCCGTAACTCCTGCGGCTTGTATTGCTGCAGGCTCGAAAAATCGGCGTAGCCGAATGGCGAGCACAGCTCAATTTGAGTGAACCCTGCCGCACGCAATCTCTTCATGGTGCCGGCAAAGTCCGTACCGATCGACTTGCGCACAGGATACGTCTGGCAGCCGATCGGCAGTCCAAGGGGATCGGCGGACAGATACCGCGTGCCGGTGAGGAGAGCCGAAGCAGCAGCCCCCCGCATGAGAAACATTCTGCGGTTCATCGTGTGCATCATATCCCTCGATAAACGACGGGCAAATGTAGCATCTGCAGGAAGACCGCCTGTCGCCGCCCGCAAGCTGTAGCGTCGGCGCAGATAGAGAGCATGTCATCACGGGCGGTCGGTACAAAGAACGGAACTTCCTGTTACCGATTCATGTGCCGGCCAGCTAAAATCTCGGAGCGGCGTGGAGGCGAGGATTCGGCCAGCGGCACCGATGGGTGAAACGCTAAAGCGGCTGCAGGTAGCGAGAAGTGCAACACTGCCACTCGAACTTAAGAACTGAGAGTCTCCTGGACAATTGTCGAATTCCGGTCGCGCCGTTCGTCTTGAGAGTGACGGCGGCAACTAGCCCGGCTGACGCAGCCGCACAAACCTATAGAGGAGATTCAGCATGCGCAAGCTCAAAATCATGGAACATATTTCGCTGGACGGCGTGATCCAGGTTTCCGGCGGTCCGAACGATGGCGACTTCCCATACGGCGATTGGACGGCGCCGTATCGCACTCCTGCTGGGTTGGAGACAGTCCTTGCCATGTACGGCGAAGCCTTCGATCTGCTGCTTGGCCGCCGAACCTACGATCTGTGGTCGGGTTTCTGGCCGAAGGCATCGAAGAGTCCGATGGCAGACCGCCTGAATGCGGCGACGAAGTATGTCGCAACCCACAGGCCGGAGAGCTTGGAATGGGGTCCGTTCGAGAGCATTGGACCGGACCTCGTGAATAGCGTTCGTAGCGTCAAGGCGAAGGACGGTGCGGACCTGATCCTCTCGGGCAGCTCGACGCTGACTTCGGCTCTGCTCGAGCATGGGCTGGCGGAGGAGGTGGTTCTGCTGGTCAATCCTGTCCTGCTGGGCAAAGGGAAGCGCCTTTTTGCGGAGGGAACTCCGCCACGCGCATTTGCGCTGGATAGCACGCAAGCTTTGCCGTCGGGCATCGTCATCAACACCTACAAGGCCGCTGGACCTTTGCAGAACCTTAGATAAGGATCGCGAAGATGCGCGCCGTCAACTTAGGTGCGGTTCAGTCCTGTGAAACGCGCTTAGCGCCACTAACGTTCGCTTGGACGAAAAGTCGGCATCTCGGCCAGGTGATTCATAAACGGCGTTCTGGAAGACGGTTGCCCAGCAGCAGTTCTAGTTTGGTGATCGTAAC
>JAOAPP010000536.1 GCA_025462985.1 Bryobacterales bacterium
CCGCTGCCGAAGCGGCCGCTCCCATGTACTTCCTGAATTGCGCAAGATTCGTCTGATTGATGCCTGGGAGCGCACTGAGCGTTGCGTACGAGGCTGCGGTAGGTGCGTAGTAGGCGAAGGAGCTAACGCCTCCCACCGGATTGTATTCGTAATCCCCGAAGAAGAATAATTTGTTCCGCTTTATCGGCCCTCCAAGATTGCCGCCGAATCGGTTATTGTCCATTCGCGGATGAAGAGGATTTCCTTGAACGAAGTCAAGGTTGTCGGCTGCATTCAGATTCCGGTTCTGAAAGTACTCATAAGCCATTCCGTGAAACTGATTCGTTCCGCTCTTCACGACTTGGTTAAACTGTCCGCCAGAAGAGTGGCCAAAATCGGGCGAGAACTGATTTTGCAGGACGCTGAACTCTGACACGGCATCGTTGGGAACGGTGACAAGCGGACCCGTAACACCCAAGCTGTTGTTATCGATACCTTCAATCGTGAAGCTGTTATTGGTCGGGCGCTGACCGCCGACGGAGGGTCCGGTGCCGTATCCCGCACCTCCGCTGCTGGTGACCCCCGCATTCAACAACGAGAGGTTTATCACGCCTGAGTTAAGCTGCCCGCCACTGGCGGACGGAAGGTCGGAGATTTGTCTCACGCCATAGGTCGTCTGTACCTGCGCGGTCGTTGTATCGACTGGTGCCGCGGCTTCACTGACCTGAACGGTTGTGGAAGACTGCCCGATGGCCAGCTTTAGATTGGTCGTGACTGTCTGGTTCAGCTGAACATTAACATTGCCCACCTCGGCCTTTGTGAACCCGGGGGCGCTGACGCTGATGTTGTACGTACCAACCGGCAGGTTTGCAAACCGGTAGTCGCCAGAAGAAGTCGAGCTTGTGCTGGCGCTCACTCCGGTTCCTGTGTTGACAGCGACAACAGCCGCCCCGGGAACTACCGCGCCGACGGGGTCGTAAACTGTGCCAACCACGTTTCCGCTCGTCAACTGGCCGAGAAGCGGCATGGCGACGGCCATCAGCGCGAGTATCGCCGCTCCGAAAGTGAGTTTCCACACTGCTCTGCGTACTGATTCTTGGACGGTATTCATGGGCCCCCCTCCCGCCGGCTGGGCAACAAAGCACTCGCAAGAAGGACAAACTCCGCGTTAGCTGCCAGCCATGGATCCTAGGCTGAACATAGGGCGGATGGACGGAAAAGGTGTCTAACTTCTATATAACGGCGTGCTCACGGGGTAGCAGCCTACAAAAGCTGTCTTGTTAGGGGACCTGTCTCGCGAAGGGTGATGCCCCGAAGCCCGTGTTACTTGCGGGAGATGTTTACCGCCAGCACTGTCCCGGTCTTACCCGGTGCTCTCGTCAATCGCTTTCGCGACTCGATTCGCTGAACGTGTTGCTGCTTCCTGTCCCCAGTTCAGGTTGTCGCAATAAGCTCCAGCGAAGTGAATCCTGCCGTGCGGCTTCACTAGTGCCGGCCAGAATTGCTTCAGTTCACCCGGTTTGTAGCTGGTCGTTTCACAGGCCATGCACCACGGGTCGCGTGACCAGTCGATAACCATCGCGTGCTCGATCGTGTCCTTGCTCTGCGGATAGACTTCCCGAAACGCCGACAGGGCACTTTCTGCTTTCGTTCCTGGGCGCGCCGTTCCAACCACCAGCCCGCGCCCGGTCTCGACATCATCCGCCATAGACCAGACGTGTTCCAGATCCGGCTTGGAAAACTCGATGTTGATGCTCGTTCCTTGTTCCCGCCAGAATTTGCTCCGCGATTGAAAGACCGGACGAGTCGCTGAATAGTACGGAACGTTGCTGACAGCCCAACGTTTGTTGTCCGGCAGCGCCGGCGTTATCGGAAGCTGCCTGAGCATCACTGCAGACATGCAACATACCAGGTAGTCAGCCGAGATCTGCTTGGATTCGCGAAACTCTCGATACTCTACCGTCACCCCGCTCTCGCCATGCTGAATACCCGTGATCGGGCAGCCGAGCTTCACCCGATCTCCAAGCCTTGCGGCGAAAGTCTCCGGAAGGCGGCTGTTCCCGCCAATCAGCCGAAACACCTGCGTCGGCCAGCTCGGCACTCCCCGACGCTTTAGAATCGCGGCATGCCAGACTGCTTGCAGGGCTGACCCTCCGCCTCCTGCGAACCGGATGGTTGCGCCCGACGCACCGTCCTGTTCCACAAGCTTTGCAAGCGTCACATTGTCGAGATTGTCCAGCCCAGCGCCGAAAGGCTCGTACTCGTCCCCAAACGAATCGGCGTATTTATCAAGGTAGAGACCCGAAAGCTCCCACCACTCGTGCTGGCTCAGGTAGTTGATCTCCCGCTGGTTGAACCCTAGGTCGGCAAGTACCCTTTTATCGGCCAGTTGCTCCTCGGAGTAAAGACGTTCTCCGATGCGCCTCATCATGTGTTCGCGTCGGTGATCCTGCATGTACGGCAGATTGAACTCCCGCACATATCCCCAATACAGCTCATACCCGGGCTTCGTAAACTGCTCCGCCCCCGCATCCACGTACAGGCCATCCGCCAATTCGTCTCGAACTGTCTTGACGTGTCCACCAACCCGCCCTGAGGCTTCGAGAACCGTGACTTCATGACCGCGCCGGGTCAATTCATAAGCACAGCAAAGTCCGGCGATTCCACCTCCTCCAATGACCACCTTCTTTTTGGAGGCTGCCTGACTTACTTGAGCGGCGAACGCCAACCCCGCGCCACCAGCGACCTGCAAGATCTCTCGACGAGTCATAGGATTCATTCTGACGAAGTAGTCTATACCAGCGAGGATGGAGGGAACGGCCGCGACCCACTACTCTTGCCGATTGTATGTTGGTATGGCAACGCTAAAGCGTCAACTTACGTAGCCCAGTCAACCGCAAATTGAGAGCTATCAGCGCGAACGCCATCCTCGGAGTTACTGCTGAAAGCCCACCGACCGCGGAAAACGGCTCCAGCAATATACGGCCCCGTTCCAGATGGGTTCGAATGAAAACGGTCGTAATGCGGGCGAGCACCTGGCGGTCATTCCGGAGAAACCGAACGAGTTGTATTTCGGCGCGCGCTTAAATGGCCTTTGGAAAACGGTGGGAGAATTAGTGACGAGCGCCGGCACAGATCTCGGCGCGGGCCAGGATAGCGGCTCCGGCAGTGATCTTCAAGAGATGGGCGAATTCGTTAAACAAAGGACTGAAGAGGAGCAGCGGCCGTCACATTGACACGGAAAGGGCCACCACTGGCAACTCTTTTAGTTTTCCGGTC
>JAOAPP010000551.1 GCA_025462985.1 Bryobacterales bacterium
CCAAAGTGCGGGCTTCTATTCATGACGAAGAGCCGCGCCAGAGTGCATCGAGCGCAATCTGACGACCTGCGGAGACGCCCACCCGACGGCTCCTTCTTGTAATCAAGATCTCGTCCACATACGGCTAGTCGACTCAAAAAAGCCCACGCGAGGCGATTCAAGGCGACAGATCGCAAGTGCGGGGCAGTGTTTGGAATCAGGAACGGCACGTCGGCTTCGGGCCGGTTCCTTTGGCCGTGTAGAACGCCTGCTAGTACCCGTGTTGTCGGAGGAAAGCCTATGAATCCTTGGCGTTGCCGCGCTTGATTCCATGAACGCCTCGTGCGAGCTTCAAAACCCCGGCTAGCAACAGCCGTGAGCCGATGAGGAATCCAAACATGAGCGTCCACTGGGAGCGAACCTCAATCCACAAGAAAATACTTCCGGCCACCAGCAGCGCGCCGGCCCAAAGAAAGAGGCGACCCGGGCTATGGGCTTTGGCTTGTTGCTGAACGAAACCGGCGTTAACGAACTGGGCCACTACCTTCCAGGAACTGTTGTAGATGCCGGCCCCAATGCGGGGACTTCTATCCGCCACGGATCGGGCAAACGCTTCGGCCTCTGTGAGGGATGGGAACAGAGTTCCCGCTTCGTTGGAGCCGTTCAGAAACTTGCCTTCGGGGTCACATTGGATGTGGTCTCGCGTCAAGAAATAGTAGACTAGAAAGGCTTGCGCCGGAATTCTTGTATTGATATCCGTCACAGGACGACCGGCAAGATGGCTACTCTCAGACTCCGGACTCGGCACAGAACGCTGGCTCCTTCGTGTCATTTTCCTCTATCGGCAGAAATCTGTAAAAGTCGCGGCGGGTTTTCCTGTGCCGGTAGAAGCAGCATCGCAACCACTGCCTTAGGCGCGGGCGACGCGCTTCTGCTGGACAAACTCGTGAAAGGCTGGAAGCCCAACGAGTTTGTTCAAGGACCGCTTAAGTCGTTTGTAGAAGCTGGCGTCAATCGGTTGTGATGGTGGGCCGGTCCGGAGCGGTGCTCGGTCGCGAATCTATGGCAATGCGGCATGTAGGAAAGATTCAAGTCCGATAGAGAACGAAAAGTCGGCCACGGTCCGGCAAAGGTCTTGCGTGTACTGTCCCGTCTTTTCTCGTTTGTCCGTCTTTTCTCGTTTGTCCGTCTTTTCCCCGTCTTTCTACTTCTTTCCAGCCAAGTGCCGGTAGCTGACGTTGACCTTCAAGCACCAACGCACGCCTCCGGAATAAACTCGTCAGGAGAGTGACATCCTTAAAACACTCGGCATGCTCATTGTTCGCCAAACCACCATTTGCAACAGAGCCTGAGCCGGTCTCCGACTAGCGGGTAGCCTCAAGCTGTAACGGCCACCGATTTTTGTTGACTATATTCTCATATAGGAATATGATCGTTTTGTGGCGCGAGCTAGAACAACCAGCGACGTCTTCAATGCAATCGCAGAACCTCGCAGGCGCGAGATCATCGAGTTTCTTGCCGATGGCGAATCGCGTGCGGTAGGCGAACTTGTCGATCGCCTGTCCGCTTCCCAATCGGCCGTGTCGAAGCACCTAGGAGTGCTCCGCAAAGTCGGCATCGTCTCGGTGACAACCTCGGGACCCATGCATTTATACAGGCTGGAGCCCAAGCAGTTGAAGCCGGTACACGACTGGGTGAAACGCTATGAGCAGTTCTGGTCGCACCAGATCGACCGCATCAAAGAGCGCGCTGAGCGAAAGGCACATACGCGCTCGACAACTCAATCAAAGAAGGAGTAATTGCGCATATGTCAGCGCTAGAAACACAAGAAGCAGTGCAGACGCTAGAAGTTGCAAGGGAACAGCTGATTGCCGCGCCCATCGAGGTCGTGTTCGAAACGATCCTCGAACAGATGGGACCGCTCAATGAGACGCCCGATGGGACGCCGTTGCCGATGAGGCTTGAAGCGTGGCCAGGAGGCCGGTGGTTCCGGGATCTCGGCAACAACACAGGACACCTTTGGGGCCATGTGCAGGCCGTCAAACCGCCGAGCCTGGTTGAGATCTATGGACCGTTGTTTATGTCGACGCCTGCGATCTCAAACGTGCAGTATCGATTAACGGCTGAGGGAAACAGCACCCGCCTGAAGTTCTGTCATCGGGCAGTCGGCTGGATCCTTCCGGAGCATCGTGATAGTTCGAAGATTGGCTCGGGTTGGGGCAGCCTGCTAGCGCGAGTGAAGGCCAGGGCGGAACAAAAGCAGAAACAGGAGACGTTGGCATGAGCACGGAAACACTTACGGCAACCGCACAAGGTCATGCGGTCGTTTCACCGAAAGAATGGCTCGAGGCGAGGTTGGAACTGCTCGCGAAAGAAAAAGAGTTGCGGAAGCAGATGGACGAGGTTGCTCGTTTACGGCGCGAGATTGCCTGGGAACGTGTTGAGAAGAACTACGTATTCGATACCAACGAAGGGCCGAAAACATTGGCTGCGCTGTTTGGTGACCGCAGTCAATTGATGCTGTACCACTTCATGTTCGGTCCGGATTGGGAGCAAGGGTGTGCCGGCTGTTCGTTCGTCGCCGACCATATCGATGGCGCCACGGTGCATCTTGCGCATCGCGACGTGACGTTGACGGCTGTTTCGCGCGCACCACTCGAAAAGATCAACGCATTTAAGAAGCGCATGGGTTGGAAGTTCCGTTGGGTGTCTTCGTTTGGTACCGACTTCAACTTCGACTACCACGTTTCTTTCACACAAGAAGAAATGGCACAGGGCGAGGTGTACTACAACTACGGCTTTCGGCGCTTCCCTCAATCAGAAGGGCCAGGCATCAGCGTGTTCTATAAGGACGATACAGGGCAGGTCTTCCACACATATTCGGCGTACGCGCGCGGGCTCGACGTCCTGCTTGGTACTTATAACTATCTTGACCTTGCTCCGAAGGGGCGCGATGAAAATGGCTTTGAGATGCCGATGGCGTGGCTTCGACACCATGACCGGTACGAGGACAGTCCGAAGGTGTCATCTTGTGGATGCCGGGAGTAGCTTGCCGCAAGTGCGCAAAGAGATCGGGATGGTTGGTGGCCATCCCGTTCTTGGCCTTCGTGCCGAAGTGCCCGGTATGCTTGCTGGCGTATTTGGCAGTACCAGTAACGGCTCTTTGGAGTCATTCTGGCGTGGTGTTGGGCGTGGTTATGTTGGTTCTCCTGTCAGTGATTTGTTCGACATGGTGCTATCAACCATGGAGAGCAATGGTGCTGGCAAGGAATGAGGCAAAGCTGTGCCAGACAGATGTCATTCCGATTGGGACAGCGAAGGCGCCCATGACGAAGGTGAGAGGCGCAGCCCACATCGTGGACCGATGGATGCGGTGCAGCGAGAAAAGATCATAGGCGATTACGAGCAGGACCAGAATGCCAAGCCCGGTGACAGCACCTTGAGCGGGAGCGAGTCCCATTTGCGTCCATGGAAAACGACCAAGGGCGGCTTCGACCAGACCGATGGTGGCTAACAAGACCAGCCGCTTGTGAGAGCCGGGCTTTCGACGAGCTCTCCAGGAAGCGAAGATCACGACGGTGAAGCAGGCTATTCCAAGCAGCGGAATGGCCAGGGAAACAGCCGGATCAAGAGGGCCGATCGTCACTTTCCGTTTCAGAGCGTCGAGTGCGGCAATCACTCCGATAACGATCATAATGGGCGGGAGGCAGAACGCGATGACGCCGAGAGAACGGTGCCACGCGACACGGTGCGCTGAGATAAGAGCAGCCTGGACAAGGTAGAGAAGCATCCAGATTGTGAAAACAGCTCCATGTACGTGAAGGATTGGGCTAGGCAGCGGGGCCTTGAATAGTCCGGCGCTGAAGTAAGTGGGCGAAAACCCGATGACGACGACGACGCAGAGCAGAATCGCCATTCCAGCAAAAAAGATGCGCTCCTGTATCTGGTTCACTGGTCGATAAACGTGCTGGCGGGGTAGGGATTTCGACGTTCCTAGTGCCTGGGTTGCCACAATCACTCTCCTGAGGTGGTCTGCTGTACTTTGCAATACACGTGAGCAGGCGGAGCCAGACTTACGAGATCCTGAAACTGTTCACGGGGCGGAATGATAGTAACAGTTTCGGCAGGTTTGGTCCAATGAAATCGCTGTCCAGTTCTGTTCAGCAGCGAGGGCATTGGTCGAGCGGTTTTGGTTTCGTGCGCCTCCTATGCCCATTGAGCGACCCCCAAGCCTATTACCGTCAGGTCGCCACCCGCCGCATTACCAGCGTCGGCATAATTGAGAAAGGCCTCGTGATCGGAACTCCCAGCCTAGCCGGGTCACCCGACGGCCGCTGTATTCTCTACGCTCAGGTGGACCTTAGCAGCAGCGACATCCTGCTCCTGCGGAACGTGCATTTGAATAGAGATCGGCGTTACTGCGAGGGTTGAACGTGAATGCGGGCCATCATGCCTCCGTCTTCGTGCTCCAGAATGTGGCAGTGGTACACGAAGTCGCCGGCAATCGCGAATGGGATTTCAACCGTGACCGGCGTGGCTTGGCACAGGCCGAGACGCCAGTCGGCAATTGCGTTCCCTGTTCCAACAACCGGGTCAGAGCCGCAGCTTCCGCTTGCGACCGGAAGCGGAACGTTATCCAGCAAGATGCCTTTGGGGGTCACGGTCCCGGCTAACTCGTCCTTGCTGACAACGCGGAACTTCGTTTGATGGATGTGGAAGTTGTGGTTCTCGGTCGCCACGTTGATCAACTGCCAGTGTTCAATGGCCGGCGAGTTATATCGCCCAAGCGGGACACACAGCGGAGGATTTGCCGGATCGAACCGGGTCAGGTCGGTCGTCGCGGGCCCATAAACGATTCCGTTTTGATCCACCTC
>JAOAPP010000588.1 GCA_025462985.1 Bryobacterales bacterium
AGCGCTAGCGGCCAGTCAGGATCGAACTGCTGGAGTAAAGTGAAGTTCATCGACAATCAATATTGTGATGCGCTCAACACGCAAGCGTTGCATGAGGCGCGACAATACGAGCAGTGAACGGCGTTCGAGTACGCTTCCGCTTCCACGATGAACTGAACGACTTTCTGGCTCTGCCAAAACGGAATGTCGAATTTGAGCAGCTCGCAGGAGTGACGGACACGCTCAAGCACGTCATTGAGTCGCTAGGGGTGCCGCACACGGAAGTCGGGAGCATTGCAGTGAACGGAAATCTGCTTCCCGTGTCTGAACGACTCTCGGAAGGAGACCGTGTCGAAGTTTTTCCTCACACCACGCCGATACTCTTGTCGCACCCAAGATTTGTGATTGACGGCCATCTGGGCCGTCTCGCTGCGTATCTCCGAATGCTTGGGTTCGACACCTGGTACGATCGCTTCGCCGACGACGTGCTGCTGGCACAAGTAGCCAGCACCGAAGAACGATTATTGCTGACGCGCGATGTCGGGCTGCTGAAACGGCGCGAAGTCGAATTGGGCTACTGCGTCCGCTCCGACAAGCCTCACGATCAGTTGTGCGAAGTCACTCGCCGCTTTGCCCTACGATTGCGATTCGCACCGTTTACGCGATGCATGGATTGCAACGGTCTTCTCTGCCCGGTGTCGAAGGATGAGGTCAAGCATCTGCTGCCCCCGCACACACGAGAAACGAAGAACGAATTCAGTCGATGCCAAAACTGCGGAAAAGTCTTCTGGCGAGGCTCTCATCACGCCCGTATGCTGGGATGGATTCAGGACCTCACGGCATGTCAGTGAAAGTATTTCGAGTTTCGACTAAGTCACAGTAATTCACTGAAACGTAGCGCGCCTATAACCTCTGATTAACCCAGGCCTTCTAGGTTAAATGTCAGAGGTTTGCTTTGCTTCGAACACTAATCACGCGAGTTCTCCCACTGTGCTTCATAGGCGGTGCAATCGCTCTGGCGCCTACGGGATCTTCCGGTATCCCTGGAACGATCCTGGACGCGGCGGGCGCTATGGTGCCCAATGCCTCGATTGAAATTGACTCTATCGATACCGGAACCAAGCGCTCCGCTATAAGCAGCGCGTCAGGCGTCTATTCGCTGACTGGATTGGCCGTTGGCCGCTACAGCGTCCACGTCCAGTTGCCTGGCTTCCAGACCTTTGCATTGGACAACGTTCAGTTGCAGGTCGGCCAGAACCTCACCCTCGATGCTCATCTGCAACTCGCTTCAGCCGCCACCAGCGTCGATGTAACAGGGACCGCGCTCCCACTGGACGAAGTGTCTGCCACCGTAGGTGGCGTCGTCTCGGAGGACCGGATGCCGGATTCTATGATGCCGAGAAGCGGCTCTTCTACGTCGCAAATGGCGGCAGAGGCGCGAAGCAGCCCTATTCCTATATCAGCATCATCTCCGCCGATGAGGGCAGGGAACTCATCCGCATTCGGGTGGAATCCGCCAACCTCGAATCCATGGCGATCAACCGCCGGGAGAACCTGCTTTACGTGAACATGCGCGACAAAAAGCTGATCGGAGTCGTCGATCTGCAAAAGAACGAAGTGCGTCAAACCTGGAGCAGTCCGGACCTCAACCTGAACACGCCGCTGGCCTTCGACGCCAAGCATCACCGGCTGTTCCTGGCAGGCCGCAAGCCAGGCAAATTCTACGTGCTCGACAGCGATGCGGGCCGGGTCATAACGACCATGGACTGCATCGATATAGCGGACGAAATAACCTTCGACCCTCGCCAGGGGCCGCATTTATGTCACCGGCTCGGGCGGAGTGAGCGTCTATCATCAGGACGACCCGGACCACTACATGCTCCTGACGCAATTCGGGACGAACGGTGGAAAAACCTCAACTCTCGATGCCTCCTTGCGAAAGTTCTACATCGCGCACACCAAGACTGCGGAAGACAATGCAGCCCTTCAGGTGTATTCCGTTAGCTAACATGAAAGAGAAAACAATCCCTTTGGCCGCCGCCAGCCTTGTGCTGACCGGCCTTCTCTTCGCTCAGAAGCACGCTGCGGACTTGCCAACCGGCAATCTGTTTAGCGAACCCGGCCCGACCTTTCGCGTTCCCGACGGTGAACTCACATCTCCAGTCAGTTTCATTGCTTACGGCGATATGCGTTTCACGGATCCGGCAAACAAGTCTGCAACGAATCCACGCATACGGAAGTGGCTCGTAGAAAAGATCGCAGCAGAACGGCCCGCTGCGGTTCTGCTCAACGGCGATGTTCCGCTTTCCGGTGACAACACGAATGATTACGCGGTCTATCGTCAGGAGACGAAACCCTGGCGAGATGCCCATCTGCATGTGTATCCAGCGCTGGGGAACCACGAGTTTCAAGGCTCCAATCCGAAGCAATGTCTCGAGAACTGGTGGAATGCCTTCCCGGAGTTCCGCAACCGGCGCTGGTATTCGGCCCAGCTTGGCTCTCGGGTTTACTCCATTGCGCTCGACAGCGATGCCTCACTGCTACCCGACAGCGATCAAGCACGCTGGCTGACCGAGCAAATTGACGGACTTCCGCCGACAGTGGACTTCGTCATCATAAGCCTTCACCATCCTCCTTCGGCCGATATACAGACGCGCATTGAGGTTAACCACAACCCTCGTCCGAATGAGATTGCGTTGCGAGATCTGCTCTCGAAACTCCAGGTGAAATCTCACACGCGTTTCATCGTCAGCGCCGGGCACATCCATAACTACGAACGGCATGTAATCGATGACGTGGTTTACCTTGTGTCTGGAGGCGGCGGCGCGAAACCGTACGTCGTGGAACGGACTCCGGATGATCTCTATCAAAGCAGCCTTTTCCCGAACTACAACTACGTCAAGTTCGTTCTGAAGGCCGACCGGCTGGAAGGCACCATGTATCGGGTGGCTGACCCAGAGGCGGAACACTTGGAAGTCCAGCAAAAGGACACCTTTTACATACAGGTAAAACACCGGTAGCAGCCACCCATTCCTGTGCGAATCCAGGCAAGCAACTTCTACATCTTTCCGGCGATTGGGTTGGCCGTGTTCGCCAGCGAGACTTCCGCAATCAGAGGAGGATTCTGATCGTAGTCGCTGTACCGGATCCAACGAGGGCGCACCACAAAGTGAGTAAGCTGGGGCCAACTCATTCGCGCCCGTCCATCAGGCCAAACCGCGAAGTACGCAGACTTAATTCGCGCTAGCTCCGCCCCTTTGGGTTCTTCGGCAATCCCCTCGAACTGAAC
>JAOAPP010000789.1 GCA_025462985.1 Bryobacterales bacterium
ATGTCCATATCGCCATCGTTATCGAAATCGCCAAACGCGCAGCCCCGGCTGGCATGTTGCGCCGCGACGCCCGGCCCAGCCTGGTCCAGCAACTCTTCGAACTTCCCGTCCCCGAGATTGCGGAAAACAATGCGAGGGCTCTTGAACGGATAATTCGGCAGCTTCGCCTCGATTTCAGGGTAAACGCTGCCGGTCACCCAGAACAGATCCGGATTGCCGTCGTTGTCGAGATCGAACAACCCGGCTCCCCAGCTTATGTAGCGAGTTTCGACGCCCAGCCCGGAAGAGTTCGTGATGTCTTCGAAGTTGCCTTTCCCGTCATTGCGATAGAGGACTGCCGTATCGTCGGCGAAGTGAGTCTTCAGAATGTCGAGGCTGCCGTCCAGGTTGAAGTCCCCGACTCCCAGGCCCATACCGGCCTGCTCCATGCCGTCCTCGTTCAACGCCACTCCGCTTTCCAGACCCACATCGGTGAAGGTCCCGTCGTGATTGTTTTTCATTAGAAAGCTAGGGGTGGAGTCGCAGGCAACGTAGAGATCCGGCCACCCGTCGTTGTCAAAATCGGCGGCCACTGCGGTCATGCAATAACTGCCTCTCGCCTTTGCGACACCAGACTTGTCGCTCACATCTGTGAAAGTCCCGTCGCCATTGTTCCGGTAGAGCCAGTTGCGGCCGGGCGGCAATCCACGAGGACCGCAGTTCACCGGAATGCCCTTCCAATTACAGTTCGGATTTTGGCCCGGCTTTGGAATCTTAGCGAGATCGAATTCGAGGTAATTGGCCACGAACAGATCCAGATGCCCGTCGCGATCGAAGTCGATGAACGTGCATCCCGATCCCCAGCGCTTTCCTTCAAACGCCAGACCGGCCTCCTTGGTTACATCGGTGAATGTGCCGTCTCCATTGTTGCGGTACAACACGTTTTGGCCCCAGTACGTGACAAATAAGTCGTCAAAGCCATCGTTGTTGTAGTCGCCTATACACACGCTCGAAGCCCATCCGGTGCGGGTAAGCCCGGCCTTCTCCGTGATGTCGGTAAACGTGCCGTCCCGGTTGTTGTGATACAGACGGTTGCTCGCACCTGCCGGCGGATCTTCGAGCCGCGTACCGCTCAACACGAAAATATCGATCCAGCCGTCGTTATCGTAGTCGATAAATGCGCAGCCGCATCCAACCGTCTCGATGATGTAGTCTTTATGATCTGCCGGCCCGTAGATCAGGGGCGCGCGTAGCCCTGCCTGCTCCGCGACATCTGTATAGTGCGCGTGGAAAGGAAGCCCTGAAAGCTTTCCGCGGGGTTGCGGCTTGATCCCGCGCGAGGAAACGCCCTGCGCCAGGGCCTGCGCGACAGGAATTCCCATCGCGCCGATACCCAATAACGTTCGTCTAGTAATGCTGCTGCCACTCACCGATCTGCAGTGTACCAACGGTCAGCCGAAAGCCGCCTAAGCCGGAGTGCCGGCCCTTTGGAAGGTCTTCGAAATCAGAGCCTGCGCCTCTTCCTGTAGCCGTTTCAGGTGATCCTTGCCGACAAAGCTCTCGGCGTAGATCTTGTAAACGTTCTCCGTACCGGAAGGCCGCGCCGCGAACCAGCCATTCTTCGTGACGACTTTCAATCCGCCAAGCGGAGCCCCATTGCCGGGTGCGCTCGTCAACATCGCCGTGATCGCATCCCCCGCCAGTTCCTTAGCCGATACCTGCTCAGGTGAAAGCTTGGCCAAGATCGCCTTCTCATCCGGCGATGCCGGCGCGTCAATCCGCTCGTACACAGGCGCGCCGAACTTGTCCGTCAGCGACTTGTACCGAGCCCCCGGATCCGCCTTCGTCCTGGCCGTAATCTCAGCCGAGAGCAGCCCCATAATCAGTCCGTCCTTGTCGGTGCTCCATGGACCGCCGTTCTTCCTGAGGAACGAAGCGCCCGCGCTTTCTTCACCGCCGAAGCCCAGTGAGCCATCCACCAATCCGTCCACAAACCATTTAAAGCCGACCGGCACTTCTACCAGTCGACGCCCGAGATTTTCGGCTACCCGGTCGATGATGCTGCTGCTTACCAGCGTCTTCCCGATGCCAGCATCTTTTCGCCACTCCGGCCGGTTCTGGAACAGATAATCAATCGCGACCGCCAGATAGTGATTCGGATTAAGCAGCCCCACTGAAGGCGTCACCACGCCGTGGCGGTCATGATCGGTATCGCAGGCAAACGCCACATCGAAGCGGTCCTTCAATGCAATCAGGCTCGCCATGGCGTAGGGCGAAGAACAATCCATGCGGATCTTCCCGTCCCAATCCAGAGTCATGAACCGGAACGTCGGGTCGACTTGCGTATTCACCACGGTCAGATTCAATCGATACCGCTCCGCTATGCGCGGCCAGTAAGCTACGCCTGCTCCGCCCAGCGGATCCACGCCCAACTTCAATCCGGCGGACTGAATCGCCTCGAAATCGATCACGGAACCCAGGTCATCGACATATGCCGAAACATAGTCGTACTTCTTGACCGCCGAAGCCTTCGCGGCCCTGGCGTAGGGGATTTGCTGCACGGCCTGTAGTCCCTTGGCCAGCAGATCGTTCGCGTAGTTTTCGATCCACTTTGTCGCGCTGGTATCTGCAGGTCCGCCGGATGGTGGATTGTATTTGAACCCGCCATCGTCAGGAGGATTGTGCGATGGCGTGATCACGATGCCATCCGCCAGGCCGCTCTTACGGTCGCGATTGTAGGTGAGAATAGCGTGCGAGATTGAGGGAGTCGGCGTATACCCGCCCGCCTCGTCCACCATCGTTTGTACACCGTTTGCCGCCAGCACTTCCAGTGCGCTCACCTGCGCCGGGTACGACAAGGCATGCGTATCCATTCCGATAAACAACGGACCATCCGTCCCCTGCTGGTTCCGGTACTCGCAGATCGCCTGAGTGATGGCAAGAATATGGTTCTCATTGAAGGAGGCAGAGGACGATGATCCGCGGTGTCCTGACGTACCGAACGCGACGCGCTGGGTCTTCTCTCCCACATCCGGCTTGAACGCGTAATAGTCGGTGATCAGGGCCGGAATGTTCACCAGGGTCTCGGGGTCAGCCGTCTTGCCGGCACGCGGATCAATAGCCATATCGCTCCTATGTTAGTCCCAATCGGATATGAATCCCGCCGACGCTCCCACCCAGTCAAGATCCTTGTTGAAATCCACGCCCATCATCTTCCCGCGCCCCGTTCTGAGGATGGTGGTGACCGGCTTCAACTCACCGTCGAAGATATACATCACCCGGATCTCGGCCTTCGTCATGCCACTCGGTGTCTCAATCGTCGGAACAAAGTCCAGCTTGCGCTGCAGAATGTAGCTGCCTCGTTCTTCCGGAGCAATCGCGTCGATTTCCTCTCGCGAAGGAGCGATCTTGACGCCTCGTCCTGCAAACGAATAAAGAGGCTTCAAAACATACTCGTCCAGGTTCTCCGGCAGCTCGCCCAAGTCGCTCAGAAAGCAGGAATGAGGCACGGAGACATGATCGAACCACGGCAGAGAAAACTTGCTCAACAGAAAAAACCAGTTAGGATGCCCGGCCCACTCCACTTCCAATTCATCGGCGAACGAAAAGGCCATCGGCACCTTCTTCCGTACCAGTTCGTCCACAATGACGCGATTGTAGATGCGCTCGATCGGGATGCTGTCCAGGAAAAGCTTTCGGCCGCGTTTTTCCACCTTCGAGACATCCGCAATGCGTATGCCCGTCCATTCTTGCGTAAGGAGAAAGTCTGCCGAAGTCTTCTGGTTGTACGGATCGATTTCGAGAAGCACAACATTCTCAGGCGCGTGCTCGCCAACAATCGTCCGTCGCAGCAACTCGCGATACGACTCATCTGTAAGGACGCCGAACAGACTCCGCAGCCTGGGATCTAGTCGATAGACGTCGCGGTACGTCTCCGCCAGGGCGCATTGAAAAGCATAAATGGAAGGAAACCCCTGGATCTCCACCAGCTTCGGTTCCAGGCTTCCGTCGGCTTCTCGCACCAGACCAAAATCGGCCTGAACAAAAAGTGGATAGGCGGCCTCGTTGGGTACTCGGAACTCCGGTGGAATGGCATTGATCGCTGCCTCGCGATACCGGCGATTTCCTGCCAGTTGTCGATAGAGTTCCTTGCCATATCGCGCCATCTTCTCGACCAACGGCGCGGGCAGAAACACCGGGGTCTCACTGATGCGAAACGCCACCGGGTTCCGTGAGCGCTCCTCCAGCTCCCGCAAAAAGTGCGCGTACAAGGCCGGCGTCCAGTGCGCGTTGAACTCTTGACGAAGTCGCGGAATCAAGCGGTCAACCTTACACCAGGAAGTGTCCGGCTCGCATAATCTCTTGCTCGTCCGCCCAGATGTCGAACTTCCGCCCCACTACATCAATGTGTGTGGAGGATTTCCACTGCGCCCCCGTGTGCGCACCGTACGGGTCGCCGAACGCGATGTGAATGCCGGGAATCTTCTCATCCTGCAGGATATTCCCAATCACGCTCTCCACGCCGATGTTGGTTCCAATTGCGAACTCCCCGACTCGATCGCTGTTAGCATCGCGATGCGTGTATTCCCAGAACTCTTCTCTTAGCTGTTCGTTCTCTGAATGCGCCTCCCTCAGCCGATTGCCTTCTATCTTGATCGTTAGAGGCGTAGCATTCAGATCTCCGAACTTCTCGCAAAGATAATCGCCCACCACGCCATCGA
>JAOAPP010000601.1 GCA_025462985.1 Bryobacterales bacterium
CGGAACCTACGTAGGGCAGTTCCGCAAGTTCCAGCAGACCTTGCACTGTGCCGTCTTCACCGAACGTGCCATGCAGAACGGGAAATACAACGTCTATTCCGGGATTAGCGCCCGGTTCGGGCCGCAGGGGATGGGGCTCCCAACGGCCGTTCGGGCCGATGAAGTAGTCAACCACCTCGTACTTGGTGCGATCGAGCGCTTCCCGAACGGAGTTGGCGGATCGAAGGGAAATCTCGTGCTCGCCGGAACGGCCTCCGTAGACCAGGGCGATACGTAATTTGTGATTGGAGCTGGGGTTCAAGAGCCTATTGTCGCGCGTGGCCAGGCATTACCCGGAATTGTGAACATGTCCGCCGCGGTTTGAAAAGTCTGCGCGTGTGCTTGCGCAGTGCGTTCGATCGGATCGGAATACCCGCCGCCCATTGTTACGACAATCGGGAGATTGCGCCGTGCAGCCTCTCCGAAGACGATCCGATCACGTTGCGCCAGGTCTTCAAGGGTGAGCGACATCCGGCCGAGTCGGTCGCTGGCCAACCCGTCGACCCCCGATTGAAACAGGATCAGTTCGGGCTCGAATCTCCAGACATCCGACAGCGCGTTGTTCAGGGCAGGAAAGTACTGCTCCGCCTGCGCTCCGTCGGCGAACTCGACATCCAGGCGACTGCGCTGCTTACGAAACGGGAAGTTGCGCGCGCCATGCAGCGAGAGCGTGAAAATCCCCGCATCGTTCTCGAAGATGCTGGCCGTCCCGTCGCCCTGATGGACGTCCAGATCGACAATGGCAATCCTGGTCACTCCGCGGCACTGGCGCGCCCATTCGGCAGCAACGGCCAGATCGTTGAATACACAAAAGCCGGCTCCCTCGCTTCTGAATGCGTGGTGGGTGCCCCCCGCAACTGTTCCAGAGAAACCGGTCTCCAGCGCCGTCCGGGTGGCGGCGAGTGTTCCGCCGGTGCTCGCCAGCGTTCGTTTCACCAAGCCTTCCGACCAAGGAAAGCCGATACGGCGGAGAACAGCCCGATCGAGGGTGCCCTGCAGGAATCCCTGAATATAGACCTCGGCGTGGACTCGACGCAGGTCCTGTTCGGTCGCTAGCGGGGCTTCGCGCAGCTGGAACCGTCCATCCCGGTGCAGCAGTTGGCGCACCATACGATATTTCTTCAACGGAAACTTGTGGCCTTCGGGCAGCGGCAGAGCATGGTGATCACAGAAGTAAAGCGGCAGCCGGCGGATGGACATTCCTTTGCCAGGATAGGAAACGGCCCGGTAATCAGCGGGTTTGAACATCCTCCGACAGTTGAGTATTCGCCGCAGTCTTCGATCCCCCGCCCGTCCGCTGTCTCGGCGCGAGGCCCATGCGTGCCGCCAAACCGCGATACCTATATGTCCCTGATGATTCCTTCCTCACGTTGGACGACCCACCGACACTTTTCTTCGAGATGCGAAAAACTGTTGAACGCGCTCGGTCACAGTATGGCTCTGTGCTTCAGGAGTGGTGGCCATGGCTCGGCTGTGCTCCGCTATGGTGTGGTCGTCGGGTTGGGTGTGATTGGCTTCTAAATGCTGCGTAAAGCCGGCGAGTGCTACCTGTTGGCCATTGTATGGCTTAGTGAGATCATTCGGCTGTGCAGCCGGGCGCGGAATCGATCTCGGACAGTCTGACCGGGCAGTTGAGCGCGCGATTGCACTTGCAATAGAAGCAGCATGAGGAACTCGGGCACCCAGGGGACCGAGGTTCCACTTCTCGGTGACATACCTAAGTAGGCTTGTGTGATCGAGAACCCCTGGGAAGACGCCCGGATCAACCCAGGGCGAAATCAGCAAGGCCGGAACGCGTACTCCCAATTGGTTGAAAGCGAATTGCGTCGTGTGTGTATCTGGAGCGATCGTGGGAGGAGGCGCTACGTGGTCGAAGAATCCTCCGTGCTCGTCGTAGGTCAACACGAGCAGCGTCGATGCCCAAAGCTCCTCATTGGCGCGCAGAGCATTGTAGACGTCGGCGATGAGAGCTTCGCCGTGCATCACGTCCGTAGGCGGATGCTGATCGTTCTGCCCCGGGCCAAAATAGCAGGGCTCGATGAACACATACTGTGGAAAGTCGCTTACTGACCCTGCAGCATCAGCCTTGAAACTATCCATTCGGCGGTAATTCAGGTGGAATTCCAGCTGGTTGGTCATCAGAAGTGATTGAGGCACGTCCCCGTAGTAGATTCGCCATGAAATGTTCTTCTCGTGTAATCTCTCGTAAACGGTCGGCTGGTTATAGAGATGAAGCGCCGGATGAAAGACGCCGCCGGGCATATCGACGTGTCCCAAAGAAGTGCCGCTATGGACAAAGAAACGGTTGGGCCACGTTGGCCCCGGCACGGATGAGAACCAGTGGTCACAAATGAGGTAATTCTGCGCCAAAGCGTGGAGCGCGGGAAGGTCGCCCAACTTGAAGTAATCCATAATCTGATAGCGCTCCGATTCAGGCGCCTGCGGACAGTGTTGGACAAAATCTCTCACGAATCCTTTGCAGTCCCCCTGGTGGATCTGGCGCAGCGCATCATCCAGGTCATGGCCGGGGTCCACAGCAACTGTTCGCTGCGCATCAGGTAATTGCGCGAACAGTCGAGCGGCATCCGGGTAATCGGGGTTTGTGAATGGATTCGCCTCCGGAAGGTTCGGGCCTTCCATTCCGGGAAAGACTGCCTTCATACAGCCGAGCATTCGGTCGAATGAATTGTTCTCGAGCATTAGAACAACGACGTGCTGAATCGGATCTGCCATCGCCATATTAGATCAGATCAGAATCCTGATCATAGTCTGAATGGAGAGGGGTGTGGGAAGAAGGATAACGCCATCACTGGTGCAGATATGAGGTCGGCGTCAATGCGCGGCGAGCAGGACAGTGGGGAGGAGGAACATGATCCAATCTTGCTCAGCACTCCCATTGTTGAAGTCTTCTGTGCACTGGACGTTTCCTCCATCCTGCCTGTAGAGTTCAAGATATGCTTGAAGGCGTCAAGGAGCACTAAGTAGGGCCAGTTCTTCGGCCGCCCATAGCGAATGACGTCCGGCCGCATCGCGCAAGTACTTTAGTGCGAGATCACGCCGCTCCAGGCCCTTCTCGATCACTCCAGCGTGATAAAGGATTTGAGGGTCCTTGATGCCGACCGATAGCGCTCGTTCGATATGCACCGCGGCATCATGGTCATTATGGGCGCGGTGCAAAGCCCAGGCCAGACAATCGAGAGTCTGCACATCATGCCTACGCGCGAGTTCGAGTTTTGCAATCCTCAATGCGTCGGCCGGGCTGTTCTTTTCATCCGCATAATAAAGCACCAGTTCATGATTGGAGTTGTCGGCAAGCGTCGATTCCGCAAGACTCTTCGCCTCGAACTGTTTGAAACGGTCGGCGGCGTCGCGAGGGTTACCGGCTAGTTTCAATGCTTGAGCCCACACATACAGGTTTTCCGCATGAGGCGCTTTTGCGTAACGGGCGGCAAACAGATCCGCGGCCTCCACATACCGCCGTTGGGCCATCCGGACTT
>JAOAPP010000661.1 GCA_025462985.1 Bryobacterales bacterium
TGATCTGGTGCTGCTCGATATCAATATGCCAGGCATGAGCGGGTTGGAAGCCTGTCCGGAGATTCGCCGTAATTCCGAGATCGCCATTGTCATGCTCACGGTCCGCAACTTAGAGACCGAGAAGATCGCGGCTCTCGACGCCGGAGCCGATGATTACGTGACGAAGCCCTTCAGTATGCCCGAGCTGCTCGCACGGATCCGAGCACAGTTGCGCCGCGTTCCGCTTTCCACCGGCAACGGCACTCAACTTATCGCCTTCGGCAACGTTCAAGTGAATGTCGCCACTCGCCACGTCTCTGTTGCGGGCCGGGACGTGCGCTTCACGCCTAAGGAGTTCGACCTACTCCACTATCTTTCAACTCACCCCAACGTAACCATTCCCCATGGCAAACTGCTGCAGGCAATCTGGGGCCCGGATTACGGCAATGAGATTGAATACCTCCACGTGTTCGTGAACCAGATCAGAAAGAAGATCGAGCCCGATCCTGCCAATCCACGCTACCTCATGACAGAGATGCGAACCGGCTACCGCTTCGCCATAGATTCCGAATAGCGGCTGCCCGCCGACCCCTGGAGCATTCCCTCAATCCAAGGAAAACCGGACTTTGGAAGCTTGCGTGCTACCGGGTAAGTCCTTTGAATCAGTCGCGTTCTGACATATAATGGCGCGGTCAAATCTCTCGGGGGCGTTCGGATGACTGCTGGGCTGCAAAACCTGAAACACATCGTCGTGCTGATGATGGAGAATCGATCCTTTGATCACATGTTGGGGTCGCTGCATGCCGAAGATCCGCGAATACAAGGACTCGCCGGCAATGAAAGCAATCTCGACACAACCAATGAACCGGCGCGCGTACAACCGCTCGCTGAATTTCAATCCCAGCTCGACCCCGATCCAAATCATCACTTCCCTGCTGTTCATCAGCAGATTTTCGACGGCGGGCCGCTTAACAAGCCCACCATGAGCGGATTTGTGAAGAGCTATTACGCGGAACGCAAGGACGTGAACCACTCCCGCAAGATTATGTACTATTTCCCGAAGGAGAAACTGCCGGTTCTCACGGGGCTTGCGAGAAGCTTCGCCGTCTTCAACGGCTGGTTTTCTTCCATTCCGGGACCCACGTTGTGCAACCGGGCATTCGCTCACTATGGAACTTCCTTCGGTCAGGTAAGCATGGACGTCTTTTACTACCACAAGCAGCCGCTCAGCGTCTACGAGCGTCTCATCAATGCCGGCCACTCCGCCAAGCTGTATTATTTCGACGAAGCCAGCTCCACGATGGAGGTGGTCAATCTGCTTCAGAATCAGCCGAAATTATTCGGCACTTACGATCAGTTCCTGGAAGATTGTAAGTCAGGCAAACTGCCGCAATACAGCTTTGTCGAACCGAACTACACTGACCACGAAGACGCCGGCGGAGAACAGATCGCGTGCGATCAGCACCCGGACCACGACGTGCAGCAGGGAGAAGTCTTTGTGGCGTCAGTCTACAATGCCATCCGGCAGAACCCGGATCTCTGGAAGAGCACTGCACTGTTGATTGTCTACGACGAGCACGGAGGTATCTTCGACCACGTCCCACCGCCGTCATGTACCAAGGATGGATTTACCGCGCCTCCCGATCAGACTGGAGTGCCCGGCCTGACCTTCGAATTTGATCGGCTCGGCGTTCGTGTTCCAGCGATTCTCGTTTCCCCGTGGATTCCCAAAGCGACCGTCGTTCCCGGGCCCGGCGAGGCAAACGGCAGGGTTTTCGAACATGCATCCATTCCACGAACCATCACCCAGTTTTTTGTCGGCGATTATCCGAACAGTACGCCTCGGGAGCAGAAGGCGGCCACATTCCTGGACCTGCTGTCCGATAACTTGAGACCCGATGCCGACTGCCCCGTCTTCCGCACCTAAGGAGCACCCCATGTCCAACGTGATCAAAGTTCCGAAACCTGCCCGGACCGCTTTCAATCCCCACCGGCCGCTCACGAAGAATACATTGATTGCGGCCCAGGTACAACATTTCAAAGAGGTCGAATCACAACTCCCGGAACACCTGCGCACCGGGATCGATGTCGCGGGAATCAAGACGGAAGGCGAGGCCAGCCACTACATCCGCAAGGTCACGCGAGCTATTCATCACGCGGGCGCAACACCTCCCAAGAAAGTCGAGACGGCGAGGTGAGACCGCTGGCACTGCTCGCGTCGTTCGTGATGACGGCCCCACTCTGGGCGCAAGAAAGCGGTCTTGCAGCGGATTTTCGCAAGGAAGGTGAAAGATTCAAGGAAAACTGCGTTGGTTTCAAACTTGCCGGCTGCGCACAGGTTCTGTTTACTGACCATCCGTTGCACGCCGCCGTGGGAAGTCTCGCCCCCAAAAACGGCTTCGGCACCGGGCTTGCCTTCGTCGCTCATTACACGCCCAACGAACACTGGCGGCTTTTTTGGAATGCCGATGCGGTCGGCACTTTCAACGGGTCATGGCGAGCGGGCGGTTACCTGAGCGCGGTTGTCATTCGGCACAAGAACATCGGTACCCAAATGGGCACGGCGCAAAGCGGACGGTCAAGCCTGGCCCTGCAAGAGATGCCTGTCATCCACGCCTACGTGCAGGGCACGTCCCTGAATACAATCGCCTACTACGGTCTCGGACAAAACACCAGCCGCACGCCCACCTATTTCGGTATGACGGAAACGATCGTGGGCGGCAATGTGGTCTGGCCCCTTTTCAAGAAGCTGAATCTTTCCGTACTTGGCGAGGCAAATGGGCGCATTTTCGCCCTACGTGGCAGTAGCGGAACGAATCGTGTCTCTATCCAACAGGATAATGACAACCTCTCCGCTCCAGGGCTGACAAGCCAGCCGGCATTCGCGCAGTTCGCGGAAGGCGTTCGGCTGCGACCGGCCCTGGTAAACGGCCACATCCGACTCAACTACACCGCTTCGTTTTCACAATGGGTCGCGAGCGAATCCAATCACTCGTTCCGGCGTTTCAGCGGCGATCTCTCACACCAGTTCCCGCTTTATCGCAACACACGGTCGCTCCTGCCGCACGAGTTCAACGGCCCTGACACCTGCAGCACGGATCCCAATGGACTGCACTGCCCTTCAATCAGCAGGAATCTGGAAGGAAGCTTCGGGCTTCGCCTTCTCTACACGACTTCCTACACGTCGGCAGGAAATACGGTGCCGTTTTACCTGGACCCAACGATCGGTGGTACGGATATCAACGGGACCACGCTGCTGCCGAGTCTGCCCGATTATCGCTATCGCGGACCCAATTTCCTGGTAGCGCGCGCCAGCTTTGAACACTCGATTTACAAGTGGCCAGTGGGAGCGAAGTTCATGGTGGATGAGGGCCGCGTCGCTCTGATTCCCGGCGCTCTCGGATTCAATCATTTGGCGCACAGCTACGCGGTGGGACTTACCGTCCACGCTGGAGGGCTTCCGGTCGTGGATCTCCTGTTTGCCTGGGGCGGCAATGAAGGAACGCACACGATCGCCAATGTCAGCCCCGCTCTGCTCGGCGGTACGGCGCGACCGTCGTTGCAATAAGCAATGCGCCTCGTTCGCTCTCTCTAAAGCAGTCCTTCAAGCTGCTCACACACACCCTAGGTGAAGAAAGAGAGCGCAGATTTCCTGCTTTCCGAGGTGCCCGCATCACGGCCGGTAGGTAAAGTTTCGGTGCCTTTTCGCAAATGACCGACTCGGCCAGACAGACCCTAAAGCGTACTGGCGTAAGGAGTTATGGCCGTCCTGGCTCTTGTGATTCCGTGCATGAAGCACTAGGATCTCTCTATGAAGTGTCGCCTCGCGGCCGCCACCTTGCTTTGCATTCTGAATTTACAGGCGCGCACGGGAGAGGTAATCCGAGGCTCGGTAACAGACACACGCAGTGGCCAGGTCATTCAAGGCGCGCAAGTCATCATCGCTGGAGATGACCGTCACGTTGAATGCAACGCTCGCGGAGTGTTTGAGCTAACCAATCTGGTCCCGGGCAGCTACACACTCCAGATATCCGCTCCCGGATACCACGTGAAGACAGTGCAAGTGGAGTTGCCTGCGTTGCACAGCGGCAAAATCGCAGTCAGCCTTGTCCCGTCGCAGTTTGCCCGTGTAGACAAGGTTTCGGTGAAGGCTTCCGAAAATCTGCATGCCGAGATCGGGGATCACCGGCAACTGGCGCTTTCGGCAGCGGAGGTGGAGAATCTAGGTTCGGTACTCGCTGACGATCCGCTGCGTGCCGTTCAGGCCCTTCCCGGGGTGACATCTAACGACGATTTCGAAGCGCGGTTCTCGCTGCGAGGACAGGACTTCAGCAGAATAGGCGTGTATCTGGATGGCATCCTGCTCCATGACGCTGTGCACAACCTGCAGGGGACCGACCTCTCCGGCTCTGCCAGCCTGTTCAATGCATCGCTAGTGGGAGGACTGGAGTTGTATGAAGATACGCGTCCGGTGGCCTTAGGCGACAGCTCCGGGGCGGTGTTAGACGTTCACATGCGGGATGGCGACCGCGACCGCTATTCGTACCAGGTCACGGCGAATCTGGCGAGCGCCGGTTTCTCTGCGGGAGGCCCGTTGGGACGAATGAATACCTGTTCCTGGATTTCGGGCTTCCGCAAAAGCTATCTGCAGTACCTTCTCGCGAAGACGCTGACCGACCCATCCATGGCCTTTGGAATAACGGACGGACAAGGACGAGTGAGCTGTGAGGTAAGTCCAAAAAATACTCTCAGTGTCGACGTGGTGGACAGTTACACGGATCTCAATCGAACAGCCGTCAGGACGACCATCGGCGCGAATTCTCCAATGCTAATCGCACAGCATGCGACGGCGGTGAACCTGTTCTGGGTCTATGTACCAGATGGGAAGACTGTCGTGACGAACCGTGCGGCGTGGATGGATGACAAATTCAACGCGCAAAACCCGGCCTACCAACCTTTGGGGCATGGGAGCTACGGCGAATGGGTGTGGAGTTCGAATGCGACCAGGATCCTGAACTCCTGGGATTCGTTGAGCGTAGGCGGAGCCATCAGAACCATGCACGATGGTGGCTTCATTCAGAGTCACGATACAGTCCGGTCCATCCAGATGTTCGATCGATACAACGGGTCCGACACACTGGCAAGCGGCTACGTCGAGGACAGTTGGACCGCCCTGCGGAACCGCCTTCGGTTCACGGCCGGGGTTCGTTGCGAACGCGATTCGACAGATCGCGTCGGGACTTGCTCGCCGCAAGCCGGATTCGTCCTCAAAATGACGAACTCGCTCCAGATGCAATCCGGGTGGGGACAGTACGTCCAGTATCCGCCGACCTCGATTCTAGGCTCGAATCTAGGAGGGGCGGGGTTGCTGCCCATTCGATCGGCACAGGCAAGCGTGGCGATCGAGCAGCGACTGATCTCCGGCGCCAGTCTCCGGGTAGAGTTCTACAACCGCCAGGATCGCGATCTGCTCTATCAGCCCTATGCGGATCCGCGGATCATCGGAGGCATGGTTTTTGTTCCTCCTGTCAATCCGCGGTACCAAAATTCTCTGCGCGGCTACGGGCGGGGCCTCGAAGTTTTGCTACAGCGCAACCTAAGCAGCGGAATCACGGGATGGTTGTCGTATTCGTACGGACGAAGCCGAATGCGGGATGGCGCCACTGGCGATACGTTTCTATCCGACTACGATCAGCGTCACACAATAAACGCCTACGCGAACTATCCCGTTCGACCTTCCATCAATCTGAGCGCGCGATGGACTTATGGCAGCGGCTTCCCGGTCCCGGGATACCTAAG
>JAOAPP010000722.1 GCA_025462985.1 Bryobacterales bacterium
ACTCGGTCGTCATTCCAACGGAGTGGTGACTGCTGGTAACCTCGAAATCCGGCGTCGTGGTCGTTCCCAGCACTTGAATACTGGCGAACTTTCCCGACATGGAGCCATCAGCCGATAACACGCCGGCGACCGCCTTCCAGCAACCGAGATTGGCCTTTCGCAGATGAAAAGTCGCCCCGACTGGCATCTCACCAAGATGGCCAGCCTGAAGCGGTCCGAACCTACCTTGCGCCGACAAGTCCCCATCTGGTTGGGGAATGTGGAGATCAAGCTGAAATCCGGTGGGCTTGTTCTTCTCTACCTCGGTGAATAGGAGTTGCCCAAATGCAAGGTGTAATGGAGTTGTGTCTCCCGGGTGGGACAGCACGTCCAAGGTTGTGCCGCTCGCTATGATCCTCGTCACGCTCGTTTCCTCTTTCAGAGACGGATGCATGCGCATCGGCGCTGGCACGGGAGACGGCAGCCATACGCGCAGGCCCTCGATTTGAAGCTCTTTTATGTGATGCGTAAGCGAAATCATCGCCCACCACGTCCCCTTACATTCAATCCGCCGAGCCACTGCGAGTTGAACAGTACCGCTGGGTGAACGTCGCGTGAAGCGGAGATTTTCGGCGACGTATCCCGGATGAGGAAAGAAGATCTTGTGGAACTGCCCGATCTGGAGCTCACTTGAAGCGAAATGCTCAAGCGACTCTGTAGCACGATTGCGCTCGAACGGCCATTTGACGACAAGAATGCAAATGTCTATGGCCAACAGGATCGCTAAACACAGCGCCGCAACTCTGAGAACTCGCCGGAATCCTACACCTCTCATCGCCTGACAAGCCGGGGCGCGACCTATGCGCGCCCCGTCCCCTTTCGTCCTTCTTTGAGTGCCCTATTGACTGTCTGATCGAAAGACTACTGTGGCTGTCCTTTCGTGCGACCCGTCACCCGGTCCCACCCATATCGAACGGAGTCCTTCATCTTGTCCCACGTACTATTCGGATACCGTCGGCCATAGTCAGAGCGCAGATCGTTCTCCGCTTCCGCGAAAGACTTGCCCCTGTATTGTGGATTTCCGGCCATCTCGGAGCCATACCGGTAGGCAGGAGCATAGGTGTCGTAGCCCGCGCCGCTTGCTCCATACCGTGTATCGAAATCGCGGCGAAAATCCGCGTCGTCGCTCGATCCGGCTCCCGCAGTCGCTCCTCCCGGGATTTGCTCGACGTCCACTTCTGTATGTCGAACACTGTCCCGGACCGTTTCGGTTCGCTGAGCGGATTCCTTGGCCACGCGAACCTCTTCGACAACCCGCGCCTGCTTCGTAACAACAGGTTCTTCCGCATACTCCTGGACTTCAATCACTTTGTCTTGTCCGGCCTCGAGATCTCCCGGGCCTGCCGGTCGATCCGCTGGAACTCGCTCGACACGGACGTGCTCTTCACGCAGCCTGACGGTTTCCTGCACCGGCTCTTCTACAATCCGCGCGTAAACCCGGACTCCGCCGCGCAGAATCCTGCGTGTGCCAACCTGAATTTCTTCTTCGACCACCGGAATCGTTTGCCCCGCATCGCCCACGGTGGTGGTGCGTGGCGTTGACGTCCCAGTCGGCGGAGCGCCCTCAGCACTTCGGGCGGCGTCCTGGTGAACATCGATCGGTGAGTGTCTGTCCAGAACGTCCCCAACGGTGTCCAACTGAGTCTCAGGGGCATCGACT
The DNA here is from genome assembly GCA_025462985.1 of Bryobacterales bacterium. GTDB lineage: Bacteria > Acidobacteriota > Terriglobia > Bryobacterales > Bryobacteraceae > Bog-105. The sequence goes on from JAOAPP010000722.1 coordinate 1,700, forward strand.
CTTAACAGCACATGCCCTTGCTGGACCGCTGCTTCATAAGGGCCCCGCTCGGCCGTGTCATTGTCACGGAACAGCGACTGGAACCATCCGCCCGCCCCGCCTTCGTGAGGTGTCAACCTCGTGCCTAGATCATCATCCGCATTTGCTTCGACGTGTATATCCTGCCTCGGTATCCCGTGTGATACCAAGTCATTCACCACCGCCTGGGCCTCGTCACTACTCCGGAAGACTGCGAGAACAGTGGATTGGGTAGATGCCATTTCGTTTTCCTTTCAGTTCGTCTCACTCGTAAGACCATTTGGGAGCGCAATTGCTTTCCCACGATTTCGAGCGAACTGGAGAACGAACGGATGTCGGGTAATACTACCGGCGAGAGGCTTGGCGTTCCCTGTCGCCCAGTGACTCTATTAGTAGACGCTCCATGTGCCGGGTGTGACAAGCTCGATGCAGTGGCGGTCGGGGTCACGGAAGTAAAGACTCTTGCCCCCGAGCGGCGTGTCCACCTCGCTTTCAATCTCCACGCCTGCAGCGTTGAGGCGCATGCGCCACGCCGGCAGGTCGTCACGGTGGATTCCGAATGCCAAATGAAGCTGCCCCTGGCCGTCGTGTGCGGGAATGCGTCCGCCGGGACTATCTGTGGGCTGCGTACTCGCCCCGATCCGGAACAGCAACAAGACGTGCCCCGCAGCTATCGCGAGCGCATGCAGCCGCCCCTCCTCGCAGTAGATCCGCCGCAGCCCGAGCACGCGCTCGTAAAACCGCTCCGCTCGATTGAGATCCGCAACGTACAACGCCGTCTCGACAATGCTATGAATCTCCGGCATGGCTAGCTATTGAGCTGTTCGTCGGATGGCGGATTCTCGTAAGGGCGATAGTAAAGGCTTGCGCACTCGTCCGCGAGCACGCCTCCAACCAGTTCGAGATCTTCCTTGAATGCGTCCGCTACCAGATCCGCGGTGTTGATGTGCTTCGCATCGAAATACATCGAGTGAACATCGTTCCGCGTCGCGCCATAAACAATGCGGCTGATTTTGCCCCATATACATGCCGCCGTGCACATCGAACACGGCTGCAGTGTGCAGTAAAGAGTGCATCCGGAGAAGTTCATCGTTTGCAGCTTTTCCCCTAACCTGCGCAGAGTGACAATCTCCGCGTGTGCCGTCGGATCGTGACGC
>JAOAPP010000735.1 GCA_025462985.1 Bryobacterales bacterium
TCAGTGGCCTCATGATTCCAGGAGATCACGTTTCGCTAATGATGCGCAATCACTTATGACGCTATGTTTAGTTCTATGCCAGTGGTGGCCCCAAGCAAGCCGTTCCGAAACTGGGCCGGCAGCAGGAGGTGAGTGGGTGACGGGGACGTCTCTGGGAAGGCCGGCCACGCAATCTCCTCGCTGAAGAGATCGTGATAGTGGTTGTAGAATCCTGTCAGATCCAAATAGATGTTCTTTCGGAGCAGCCGCCGATAGCCGGCTTCATAGCCGTTGAGATGTTCCGGGGCGAAATCCTCATTAGCGTTGAAGCGCGCAAAGAATGGCAGCCCGGAAGGCGTTGTCGTGATGTATCCCGAAAGATTGAAGTCCTCTTCGGCGCGAGAGGGCGTACGAACGGCATGGGTGAATGAGAGCCAGATGGTTTGCCTGGCCGTGGGCGTCCAACTGAGCCGGGCGCTGGGCTGAAACTCCAAGGTGGTGAAGTTCGTGTTCAGGAACTTGCTGCCGAGCGTAAGAGACAGGCGTTCGTCTATCAGCGAGATTTCGTCCTGCAAGAACGCGGTGAGGAGACGGTCAGTTCTCGTCTGTGGATCGAAGGTAAGACCGGAAACGACCGGCGGCGCGCTCCCGATGCTGAATCGCGCGCCTAGCTCCCAAAGCAGCTGATGACGGCCTGTCGCGCGGAGCCGGTGTAGGAAGTCTACGTCGAATGTGTCCCGCTGTTCAGCGAAGTTCGGCTCATAGCGGCTGGTGCGATCGTAATAGCCTGAAGCTGGAAATCGCCACCACTCGTGAGGCTCCGTTTCCAACGGCCCAGGATGTTGCCGCCAGCGAGGTCGGCGTTTGCGTCCACGTTTTGCGAGAACGGCTGCGTATAGCTGGTGGCAGTCACCCGCTCGCCGGCTTCCTCCTTGTAGATATCGCCCTGGAAGTTGATGGTGTCGCGTTCGCTCGCTTCCCAGTCCATCCGGAATCCTCCCTGAGCGGCGCGCCAGTCATCGAAGTTCCGGTTGTCGAGGTGATACTCCGGGCCCCGCGTAAAGCCCTTGGCGTAAACGCGGTAATTGAGTCGATCGCCGAGCGCTGTTCCTCCGTAGCGGACAGTAGCGACTCCCTGCTCCTGGTTCCCGGTCCGGACGGACGCGAGCAGGCCTTGGGTATCCTTCGGGTCCTTGGTGATGATGTTGATCACGCCGTTGACGGCATTGGGTCCCCAAATGGTCCCGCCGGGACCCCGGATCACCTCAATGCGATCAATGTCGTCCATCACCGTATCCTGAACCTCCCAGTAGGTGCCGGCGAAAAAGGTGGTGTAGACGGTGCGGCCATCCATCAGGACGAGGACAGATCGGGAGAGCCGGCTGCCAAACCCGCGAATGCCAATAGACCACTTATTCGCGTCGATGCGCGCGACCTCCACGCCTGGCGCGAGCCGAAGCGCTTCCGGAATGGTGGTAAATCCGGAACGGCGGATTTCTTCCCCGGTGATGACGTAGATAGCCATGGGCGTCCGAAAGGCGCGCTGCGGCTCCCTGGACGGTGATATTACGTCAATTTGAGAAAGCTCCTCAAGACTTAGGGTCTTAAGGACAGCGGGATCGGTATTCTGGGCGGTTTCCCGCTGGTCGGCAGCCGGAAGCCGGCCGACGAAGATCACGACGAACAGGAAAAGGAAGACACGGCGGCCGATTCGGCGATGTACCTGGGCTCCTCCGGCTGGCAGGCGCCATGGGCTCGAAAGCCATTTGTCCATTCTCTTCAGTAGCTTACGAGAATACAATACTAACTCGACCTGTTCGGATTGACCCTCTGTCCGATCCCGGGGCTCGGCTAAAGCTGTTCGTTTGTGGAACGAGCGGCGAGGTCGCCAAGTATCGGGAGGCGCACTTCCTGTTCGTGGGCCGCCTTGATAAGGAGATAAATCCAGGCGACGATCAGCAGGGATTTGATTATGCCCAGCAGGGCATGCTCGACGATGTGGCCCGAAAAGGTGGTGAACAGGAGCGTAGGCGCGGCGGAGGAGACAATCAGCCAGGTAACGAACAGGTAGAGACCCTGGAATGCATTGAAGCGAACCCGGAAATTGGCGCGGAATCGCTGGGAGGCCAGGAAAACGATGGCGGGGATCACGCCGAAGACCGGGACATAGCAGAGGATACAAGCAGCGCGGTCGCTAATTCCGTCGAGAACATCATTGAACTGACGCCCGGAGGCTTTCTGTGGGGCGCCACAGTTCCGGCAGAACGATGCTCTGGCATCCACCTGCGTTCCGCAATTTGTGCAAAAAGCCATGTCCGATTCCCTGAACTCTCTAGTGTCAAGGACGACGGAATGGCGACGATTGTTCCGTTTGATAGGATCGGGGCGATGCGGGCTTTGGGTGCGCTTTTCTTTCTGCTCTTCACGAGCGCTTTAGCGACGGCAGCTTCGAAGCCGCTGGAAATCTACATCATTGATGTGGAAGGCGGCCAGTCCACGCTCTTTGTGACGCCGAAGGGCGAATCTCTGCTCATAGATACGGGATGGCCAGGCAATGCGTTCCGCGATGCGAACCGGATCGTGGCAGCATGCAAGCGCGCCAAGGTGAAGAAAATCGACTATCTGCTGATCACGCACTTTCACATGGACCATGTGGGAGGGGTGCCGCAACTGGTAGCGAAGATTCCGGTGGGCACGTTTATCGACCACGGCCCGAACCGGGAGACGAGCAACAGCGCGCAAGTGCCTTACGACGACTATGTGAAGGCAAGGGGGGCCTCCAATCACCTGGTGGTAAAACCCGGCGATCATCTGCCGATCAAGGGGATGGAAGCAGTGGTTGTAAGCGCGGACGGCAATCTGATTCAGCAGACGCTGCCGGGCGCCGGGCAAGCAGATCAGTTTTGCGACGGCGTTCCGAAAAAGGATTCGGATCCCACGGAGAATGCGCGATCAGTCGGGCTTGTGATGACCTTTGGAGCCTTGAAGATCGTGGATCTGGGCGATCTGACGTGGAATAAAGAGCTGGAGCTGATGTGCCCCAACAATAAATTAGGGAAAGCGAACCTGCTGATTGTCTCGCACCACGGGATGGACATGAGCAACAGTCCGGCGCTGGTGCATGCGCTGGCTCCGGAGGTCGCGATCTTCGACAACGGAGCGCGCAAAGGCGCTTCGGTGCCGGCTTGGGACACGGTAAAATCCTCGCCCGGACTGACGGATATCTGGCAACTGCATTTCGCAGATGCCGGCGGAAAGGATCACAATACGTCCGATCCGTTTATTGCCAATGTTACCGAAGCCGATACGGGATTTTATCTCAAAGTGGACGCGAACTCGGACGGCAGTTTCAAGATCACGAACACCAGAAATAAGTTCGAAAAGGAATACGGAGCGAAGTAGGTCCGGCGGACTATCCGAAGAAGTCGCGGACCTTTTCAAAGACGCTTTTTTCGTGGGGCGAGTTGTCGGCCGGGAGGGTCTGGCTGAGTTCCTCGAAGTGTTTACGCTGCTCGCGGGTCAGCTTGCGAGGAACTTGAACGTCCACATGAACGTACATATCGCCTCGGGCGCGGCTGTTCAGGTGCGGAACACCCAGGCCCCGCAGTTTGAACTGCGCTCCGGGCTGCGTTCCCTCGGGGATGCGCACGGTTTGCGACCCGTCGAAGGTTTCGATCTCCACATCCGCGCCCAGTGCGGCCTGGGCGATATTGATGGGCAGAGAGCAGTGCAGATCGGTTTCGCGGCGCTCGAATATTGGGTGTTCGGCGACATTTATGACCACGTAGAGATCGCCGGGCTGGCCGCCGGCAGGGGCCGGATTTCCTTCCGCGGTAAGGCGCAGGCGAGTACCGCTATCGACGCCAGCCGGAATATTGACCTTGAGCTTTTTCTCCGTCCGGCTGAAGCCTTCGCCCTTGCACTGCGAGCAAGCCTGACGGATCACTTTGCCGCGTCCGCCGCAGGTGGGGCATGACTTCCGGATGGAGAGGAAGCTTTGCTGATATACGACTTCGCCGCGGCCGTTGCAGACAGAGCAAGTGACTAAGCCGCCATTGGGCTCGGCCCCGCTGCCCTGACATTTGGTGCAAGCTTCGAGTTTTGGGATCTGAATATCGGCCGAGAGGCCGCGCATGGCGTCCTCGAAGCTGATTTGCAGGTCGTAGCGGAGATCGTCGCCCCGCTGGACACGGGTACGTCCGCCTCTGCCGGAACGGCTGCTGCCTCCGAAGATATCGCCGAAGATGTCTCCGAAGATATCGCCGAAATCCGCGAAGTTACCCTCTTCGAAGCCGCCCGGCGCCCCGTTTCCGTTGCCGCTTACTCCCTGATGGCCGAAGCGGTCATAGGACGCGCGCTTCTGGGGGTCACTGAGGACTGCGTATGCCTCGGCGGCCTCTTTGAATTTTTCTTCCGCTTCCCGGTTGTCCGGGTTGCGATCGGGGTGGTACTGAAGCGCGAGCTTGCGGTATGCGCTCTTGAGGGTGGCGTCGTCGCACTGGCGCGAGACGCTCAACACCTCGTAATAGTCTCTTTTTGCGACACTCATCGTTGCTGGGGCTAATTGAAAAAGCGCTTATAGGTTTACGGCGACCTTCACCATCGCCGGACGGACGAGACGGCCCTTGAACGAGTAGCCGCGCTGGTATTCTTCCAATATAGTCTGATCCGGATAGTCTTTGGTATCCACCATTTCGACCGCGTGGTGAATGTGCGGGTTGAAGATGGGCGACTCGGCAGAGATCGGCTCCAGGCCCAGCTTCTTCAGAGCCTCGGAGAAGCGTTGATAGATAAGCTCCATGACGCGAGCGTATTCCTTGTCGGCGCTTTCGACCTTCAAGGCGCGTTCAAAGTCGTCCAAGACCGGCAGGAGGGCCTTCACAGCGTCCATGCTGGCGAATTCGAACACTTCGCTGCGTTCGCGTTCGGAGCGGCGGCGGAAATTGTCGAACTCGGCCTGCCGACGCTGCAGAAGATCCTGCAGTTCGGCTTTTTCTCTGATCAAGCGATCGCGTTCGGCGACCAATTCTGCGAGAACGGAAGGCGCGGGAGCCGCTTCGGTCGGGTGGTCGGCGGCCGCGTCTTCTGTGGCGATTCCGTTTGTGATTTCTTCAGGTTCCATGACACTACGGGCAAACGACGTCGCCCCTTGAAATTCCAGCGTAACAAAGATGAGGGGGTTTCGAGAAGCGCCGAAGCGCCAACCGGCGATTTCAGCAGGTTAGCACTGACAGGGCACCAACTTCAGAGGGGGGGGCAGGACCATAACGGAATCCATTTGCAAGGCTACTCCCGCCCGGCTCCAACCCACGCCAAAGCCGGCCAGCACCAGTCTCTGACGGGTGCCCCCACCAAGCGAGTCGGCCAAACGGGATGTGACCGTCAGCGGAATTGAGGCCACGCTGGTGTTCCCAAACTCGTCCAGACTCAATGTAAGTTTCTGCCTGGGGATGCCAATGCTCTTTGCCAGGTGCTCCAGTATGTATTGATTCGCCTGATGCGGAACAAAGAAGTCAATGTCATCCAGAGTCCATCCGGCCGCCTGCAACAGGTCGTTGATGAGCGGCGGTACGACATCCAACGTGAAAGCGAAGACCTCGCCTCCGTCCATGGAAAGCCCGCTCGACTCGGTGGGAAGCAGATTGCGGCTTCCGCTCCCGCGGTGGATCAAGAACTCCTTGCCCCGGCCATCTGTTCCCAGCACGAAGGTCATAGGCGGCGCGTCTGCGCAGTGCTCGATGGCAGTCGCGGAGGCCGCATCTCCAAAGAGGAAGACTGTGGAGCGATCGTCAGGCGAGCAAAGCTGGCTTGAGGTATCTCCGGCCAGCAGCAACGCTCGTTTGACGGAACCGGATGCGACCAGGGAGGCCACGATCCAGAGCCCGTATACATAGCCCGAACATCCCAGCGAAACATCAAATGAC
>JAOAPP010000761.1 GCA_025462985.1 Bryobacterales bacterium
GGGTTTGGCCACCGGCCTGTCCTGGCTCTGCTATTTCCGGGCGCTGCAACTCGGCCCGGCCTCGCGGGTCGCGCCTATCGACAAGTTGAGCGTGGCGCTTGTCATTGTGGCTGGCATTCTTTTTCTCGGAGAGAAATTTACTTGGGGGAAAGCAGTCGGTGGACTGCTTATTGTCGCTGGTGCGATAGTCGTCGCCCTCGGGTGATCTCCGTCCAGCTGGGGGATCGCGTGACAGCATACCGGGGAATGACCGGGAGAATGATGGCCGAGGGATAGCCCTTCTCGTGATAGACCGTTTGTCGTGCCTTCGAAATCTTTACCTCGTCGGCATTTGGCCGCACGGAGTTGAGATTCCGATCGAACTTCGGGAAGTTGCTGCTCGAAACCTCCAGCCGAATACGATGCCCCGGTGCGAAAACGTAGCTGGTGACGCCGGCGTCGATGTTGATCTGGTAAGCGGTGTTGCGCTTTACGAAGACCGGCTTGTCGAGCGACAGGCGATACCGAAGGCGCTGGATGCCGTCGCAAACCAGCAGCGGCACCCCGTCCGGTTGCACATCCACCAGCTTTGCCGTGAAGTCCGTATCGTTAGCAGAGGTCGCTACGTAAAGAACGACCCGCACCGGGCCGGTTATTTCGAGGTCGCCGCGCAACGTCGGCGACGTGTAAACCAGCACGTCGGAGCGCCGTTCCACGGAAGTCTGGTCGAGAGGACCGGGAGGCAGCACCTTGGAATTGCAGCAGATGGCGCCACCTATTGTCGGCACTGGATTCTTCGGATCGTAGACAAACGAATCGAGCTTCGATCTCCGCACGGGCTGCCAGCGCAGCGATCCATCGCCCCCCGCGGAATTCGCGTGGGCGGCGCTGCTCAAATAAAGGGGAGTGTACCGGGTCCGGGCGAGCGGCCATTCGTGCTCTTCGCGCCAGATATTCGGGCCCATCACGAACACATGCAGCAATCCTCCGCCGGGCGGCCGTTCTCCTTCTCTGGCCGGTTTCTTCAGCCAGCGGTCGAACCAGTCTGCCTGCCTCGCGCGGATACCGATGTTTGCCTCCGGACCGAAGTCCCGGGTGGGGAAGCGCAGACCCGGATCGTGCGCCCAGGGGCCGATCCAGGTTTCAATGAAGTCTCCACGGCGCGACAGAATTCTGTATGCGTCCAGTTCGCTTTCGGCGTAATTGTCGAACCAGCCACTCATCGAGAGGACCGGCGTATTGATCCGCGTCAGACGTTCACGAATGCTCAGCTCTTTCCAGAAGGCATCGTAAGAGGGATGCGACAACGCTCCGCGCCAGAGAGGCGACGGCCGGCCTAGTGCGACCAGGTCTGCTGTTCTGAGCGGTAAATGGAAGATGTAGGAACCGAACGAGGGCCGTACCTGCGATGGCGGGGTGAAGTTTTCCGTCAGCCAGAGCAGCCGGTGTCCCAACTTCAGAGCCCCACCGGTGGAGTAATAGCGGTCAAGATACTCGTCGTCTCCCGAATTCACCGGGCAAATCGCAAAGAGGTGAGGATTGTCCTGAATCGCCGCCCACCATTGAACGATTCCGAGATAAGAGCTCCCCGCCATCCCGACACGTCCATCGGACCAGGCCTGCGCGGCGATCCAGTTGATTGAATCATTGCCGTCCATGCCCTCCTGCTCAATGCCGCCGAAACTCCCTTGCGAGGCATAGCGTCCGCGTGTATCCTGAATTACGACGGCGTAGCCCCTGCGTGCAAAAACCCGATAGCCGGACATCGCTCCGGATTTGCGATTGTACGGGGTCCGGACCAGGATGGTAGGCCACCTCCCAGGGACCGGTGGGCGAAACACGTCGGCTGCAAGCCGGGTTCCGTCACGCATGGGAATGCTGATGCCAAGATCCTCCTGCGCGTAAGGATCCTGCTGGCTTGGCTTAACGACCTGCGCATTAAGCGGAAGAGAGCCGAGAAATGCCCCCAGGCCGACGATCCCTGCAAGAAAGACTTCCCTCACGTGTTCGCAACGGCTGAAGGTTTCGGTCTTGCGCCGAAAAGGGCCGTCCCGACGCGAATGGTCGTCGCTCCCTCTTCGATGGCTACCTCGAAGTCCCCCGACATCCCCATAGAAAGTGTAGAAAATCCGTATTGGCGCGACAAAGCGGCCAGCTTCCGAAAATACGGCCGCGAGTCCTCCGGGTTTTTCGACCAGGGTGGCACTGTCATAAGTCCGCTGATCGTAAGCTGCGGGCACTCTTCGGCAGCCCTCACCAGGTCGGGCAGCTGTTCCGGCAGTGCGCCCGTTTTGCTCTCCTCTTGAGAGAGTTTCACTTCGAACAACACCTCCACCGCGGCCTGAAGTTCGCCCGCAACGCCATCCAGGCGTCGCAACAGCTTGGGCGAATCGACTGTCTCGACCACCTGGAACAGCTCGGAAGCCTGGCGGGCTTTGTTGGACTGCAAATGGCCGATCAAATGAAACCGAGCTTCAGGAAGATCCGCCAGTTCGGGGTGCTTTCCTGCGAACTCCTGCACGTAGTTCTCCCCGAACTCGCGTAGCCCCGCCGCATAGGCCTCCCGAATCCTCTGGGCAGAAAACTTCTTGCTCACGGCCACTAGCGTAATGTCGGAGCGTTTACGGCCGCTCCGTTCCAGGGCTTGAGCAATGCGATTCTCAACACCTGTTAAACGATCGCGAAGGCTAACTTCCTCAAGTGGCAAATTCCTATCATAAGGGCAACACACACTCTGCCCAGGCTCAATCCGCCGATGAACTGTTTGTCTATATAGACGCATTCATCCGGAGTTGCCGAAGCCCCGCAGTTCTTGAATATGGCGAACAAGTGATGCCGCTGCGGACGGGCGAGTTTGCGCTTGAGGTGCGCGGGAACAGATTGTGGATCGACGTCTGGCATGAGAACCGCAGCCTGTCACGCCGAATCGTCGCCATCGAAGAACGGGCTACAGGTACGCTCGATTGCTCCATTCATCGCTTCGGCGGGGCACCGGGAAAAATCAGCTTTCTTGACCTTGATCGCCCGCAGACGGCGCACCGAACGCTCTCCGGTTCCCGTCACAATTTCGGAGAACAGTTCCGCCGCATGCTGCATCGCCAGTTCCCCGGCTGGGAACTGCGTTCGCTTTCGGCGGCCATGGACCTGCAGCGCTCGTTTTCGCCGCTTTTTCCGCGCGCTCGTCTCACACGCGGCCAGCATCAGATCGCTGCCATGGCTTGTCCTGACGCGATTCATGAACCCGCCTTCCTCACCTTTGCTGTGCTTTGGTTCGCTTACCTTGGCGAGCGCGCCGGCAGCAGAATGCTCTCGACCAGGCTGCACCTCTTTCTTCCGGAAAGTGCGGGCAGCCTGACCGCTCATCGCCTCCATTGGATGGCCGGTCGGGAGCTCGGAGCGAAGTTAATCCTGTTCAATGCTGACGGATCGGCGGGCGAAGTGGACCCGAACGATCTGGGGAACCTCGATACAGCCGTTCAATCCCGGTACAAGTCCCCTCACCTGTCGCCGGAGACGCATGATCTGCTGCGGAAGCTGGCATTGCGGGACGGCATTGGAATCTGTCCCGAACTGAGCGGATGTATCGGCATCCGATTCCGAGGAATCGAGTTCGCGAGGATCGAGGAGGGAAGGCTGTGTCTCGGCCTTGAGTCCAAACAGGAAATTGCGCCCGGCGATTTCGCCCGTGTGGAAACGTTCGCCGAGCAGCTTGCACTTGTTGCGCCTGAACTAACGCCTGAGCCGGAGCACTGGCTTGAGTCCGCCGTACGGTCGCATATCACCGCGCTCGACCCAACGCTGCGGGCGATCCCAGTCCATTCGCAGGTTCTCAGCCTGTCAGGGAGGGACCGCGACTCCATAGATCTGTTGGGCATCTCGTACTCCGGGCAACTTACGGTAATGGAGCTGAAGACCACCGAAGATATTCACCTTCCGATGCAGGCCCTCGATTATTGGATGCGCGTAACGTGGCATGCTCAACGGAGCGAACTCGATCATTTATTTCCGGGCGTGCCGCTGCTTCCTGATCCGCCCCGGCTCCTGCTCGTCGCGCCGGCGATTTCGTTTCACTCGGCGAACCAGACGGTTCTTCGTCACTTCTCTCCGACCATCGACGTCGAACGCATAGGTATCAATTCGGATTGGCAGACCAATCTGAAGGTGGTACTCCGGCTCAGCCGCGGAGACCAACCGCAATCTCAAGAGAGTTCCTATGGGCGTCCCAAGCTTATTCCACATCAAGAAGGCCATCGCCAGTCTGAATCCTGAGCAGGTCCGAAAACTGGCGGACCGCCCGATCAGAATCGGAGTTTATGCTTCGTCACCTCAGAGCTTTCAGCGAATCGAGGACTTTTTTCTCCGCGATCTGAGGCCGGAGCGACGCCAGGAGTCAGCCGAGTTGCTGGTGAGAGAGCCGTCCGGACAGGGTCCAAGCGATATCACCCTATTCGATGAGGGGGTTATTGCCCCGCCCCGGGGCCTGGTATTCCGTTCGGAGCATCCCGACACCTTGGTCCGTAGTATTCTCGAACGTCACGAGGATCTGGGCGTTCCTCTCGCCCGGGCATTCCTTCCGTTCCGGAGGCCGTTTGTCGAACGAGTGATTTCCAAGACCAGCCGGGAGAATGCGATCTTCTCCTTGACGACGGCGCTTCCAGACATCATTCCGAGCATCATTGAACTTCCCTGGGCAGTGGCAGAGTTCGCTTCCGACACCGCCTTCATCACAATGAACCAGCTCAAGATGGCGTTCCTGATTGCAGCCGCAAGCGACCGGCCGGTGGGATACCGCGAACAGAAGTCGGAAGTCGCCGCGGTTGTCGCCGGCGCGTTCGGTTGGCGAGCTATCGCCAGACAGGTGGTCGGAAAGATTCCTTTTGGCGGCGGTCTGGTGGGCAAGGCGGCAATTGCGTACGCGGGCACTAAAGTCATCGGCCTTTCCCTCGATCGTCTCTACGCGATCGGCTACACCTACTCCAGAGAGGAACGCGAAAGTCTGTATCGGGATGCGTTCCAGCAGGGAAGAAATGTTGCCTGGCGCATTCTCACCTATCTCCGTCCGGACTTGGTGGCGAAATTCAATCGTGCCGAATCCAGCAAGCGAGCCGCCGCGTCGTACCCACACGCCTGACGCTGCAACCGTTCTGCAACGCGAGAACTTGGCTGCACGTCGCACGTCTAAGATAGAGAGACCAGCATGAATCTACGTCTTGGCGCGGCATTCTTCGTCAGTTTTGCCGTTCTTAATGCAGACACACTTGTTCTGCGAAATGGCAATCGGTTTGACGGAAGTTTTCTTAGCGGCGATAACCGTTCGCTCCGGTTTGCATCCGGGAATCAGGTCAACACTTACAGTCTGAACGACGTTACGTCGGTCAGCTTCAATAACAGCGCGGCTGACGCAGCCCCGCCGCCTCCAGCACGCCAAGCGCAGCCGAACGCGGTTCCGGCAGGCCCACCGCCGCAACAGGCACAAGAGGATCCGTCTCCGTCCGACGACAACGCTCCGGCGCCGCCCGCTGCGAACACCGCCGGAATGCAAGTGGCTTCCGGCACCACGATCACCGTGCGCTTGATTGATCCGGTGAACTCCGAGACGGACCGTTTAGGCCAGACGTATCGGGCAAGCACCGACTCACCGGTTGTGGTGAACGGCCAGACCGTCATCGCGCGCGGGGCGGATGCCGTTGCCACTTTGATCGATGCGCAAAAGTCCGGCCGTATTCAGG
>JAOAPP010000768.1 GCA_025462985.1 Bryobacterales bacterium
TGGAACAATCTGATGAAGACGTTTGCTCTCTTCAGCAGCGTCCTGCTCGGAACAACTCGGGCTTATCACGGGGCTTCCGTCTACACTGAACGGCTCGATGATCCCAAAGCTGTTTACCTGACCAAAGCGAGTGTCGGCGTTCACGCCGATGACACAAGCGACGACACAGAAGCAATCCAGCATGCGATCGACGAGGTTCAGGAGAAGGCCGGCGAGGTCAGCGGACGCGGTGATACGTACGAAGTGAAGGCGCTTTCGTATGGACTTACTGGCCGGCGAAGGCGCGATCGGTTCGATGGAAACGAAGTACTACGTTATCCCGGTGAGCACTTTGCAGACGCCTACGCCGAACGTCATCGCCGGCCTTCCGGCCGCGAGCGAATGGACTAACCTTCGATCGCTTGGTGCCAAAGGCGATGGCAAAACCGACGATACCGCGGTCATTCAGAAAGCTATTCCCGACCATCGCGTCATTTACGGTCCCGTGGGTAACTACGTGGTGGGCGATGCCGTTTCGCTACGCCCCGACACTGTGATCATCGCCCTGCATCCGGAACAAGCGCAGGTTGATCTGCTCGACCGAACTTCCGGGTTTCAGGGACCGGGCACGCCGCGCGCACTCGTGCAAACGCCGCAGGGAGGACACAACATCGTGGCGGGCCTCGGCCTGTTTACCAATGGCTTCAACAGTCGAGCTGTCGGCGCCCTCTGGATGGCAGGCAAAGATTCGCTCATGGCCGATGTCCGCTTCCTCGGCGGTCATGGCACGAACGGCTTGAAGGGACTGCGACTGAATTCATATACCAATGCGCACACCGCAGATCCCGCCATTCATCGCCGCTGGGATTCCCTGTATCCGAGCCTTTGGGTCACAATCAACTGCACCGGATCCTTCACTCTCCGAGGCGGGCCGAGCAGCGATGGGTTCCACATCAGAAGCGAGCGGATTGACGATGGAGTCGTTCTCATCGACAAAGATGACGTCGATATCGTGTATCTCTGCGCTGACGGGAACATGATACTCGGACAGGTCGGGGTTGATGAAGGCCAGCACCGTACATGCGCCACATTGACCGTGATCACAGCCCTTCTTTGTTCCGGTGAGATCCAGATATTCACGCAGCAAGTCGAGCAACACTGTCACGGGGCGACCTAGACTTTGTAATCCTGGCCGTTGATCTTCAGGCCGATCGGAGTCGCGGCGGGTAATCTTGTCGGAGATCTGGGAGAAGATCCTCCGTTCGGGCTCACGTCCATTGCCACCCCATTCTTTTGGAGCTTCGGCTGAAGTAAAAGCCACATCCAAGCCGAAGGCCGAAGATCAGACCGGGTGCGCTGCCAAGAATTACAGCATTTCTGCCACTGAAGATCTTGCAGGACGGGCCACGAGAACCCGCAGTAATCGCGTGCTACGAACTACTGTGACTAGATCCTGCTGGCGTCTATTGATCGGGCTCTGCACCGAACTGAGGCTTCTGTTTTCTTGACAACTTGGGGGCGGAATCGGACTATGTAGCCTGGCAAGGAGAAGAGTTTTATGGACAGGCTCAAGGGCAAACGCGCGCTCATTACAGGCGGCACAACCGGTATCGGTCTCGAAACAGCACGCCACTTTGTAAACGAAGGCGCCCGGGTTGCCGTCACTGGCAGGAATCCGGCGACTCTCGGTGCGGCACGTTCAGAACTCGGGAAAGATGTGTTGATCATTGCGTCCGATGCGAGTGAGGTTCCGGCTCAGAAGAAGACAGCGGAGGAAGTTCGTGAAGCGTTTGGAGGACTCGATGTTCTGTTCGTGAACGCCGGAATCGCCGAATTGCGACCGGTCGAGCAGTGGGATGAGGCTTCATTCGAGCGCTCCTTTGCGATCAACGTAAAGGGACCGTTTTTCCTCATTCAGGCGCTGCTGCCGATCTTTGCGATTCCGGCTTCCATTGTGCTCAATGCATCGGTCAATGCGCACATCGGAATGCCGAACACCAGCGTGTACGGGGCCTCCAAGGCTGCGCTGCTTTCGATGACCCGCACGCTTTCCGGTGAATTGATCTCGCGCGGAATCCGCGTGAACGCCGTCAGTCCCGGTCCGATCTCGACACCGCTTTACAGCAAGCTCGGCCTGGCCGAAGCCGATTTGAAGGCGGTGTCTGCTTCCATCCAGAGCCAGGTTCCCGCCGGCCGGTTCGGAAACCCCAGCGAGATCGCGCAGGCGGTTGTTTTTCTCGCCTCGGACGAGTCTGCATTCACTGTGGGCAGCGAAATCCAGATCGACGGCGGATTGGGCAATCTGTGATGGGACGAGTTGTGCGAACGATTCGAATGGTTAGCTGCATATGAGGAGCATGCGCCTGGTCGATTCCGGAGGGCCGCCGGCACTGGTTGAAATGAACGGCCCTCAGCCGACACCAGCAGCAGGCGAAGTGCTGGTGCGAGTTCACGCTGCGGGCGTCACGCCCACAGAGCTTCAGTGGTATCCGACGTCGCACACGAAACAAGGCGAGAAGCGGAGCGGAGCCGTGCCATCGCACGAGTTCTCTGGCGAGATTGCAGCAAGGGGCACGGGAGTTGCGGGACTGTCGATCGGTCAGCCAATCTACGGCATGAATGACTGGTTCCAGGATGGA
>JAOAPP010000769.1 GCA_025462985.1 Bryobacterales bacterium
GATTTCGCCAGCTCCTCAGGGTCACCGGCGCTGCGGCTCCAATGATAACGGCCACGCAGGTAGGCTTCGTGGGCCTTCCCGCTTGCTGTTCCCGCCCTGCTGAGACTGAGGCGCTCCTCTCCCGTCAGCTGCGGGATGAGAGCGAACGCGATCTGCTCTGAAATGGAGTCTTCGAGCCGCAAAAGGTCGCCACTCTGCTCCTCGAACTGGGCAGCCCATACCGCCAGTCCGGTTTCGGAGGAGACAAGCTGAACGTTGAGCCGGACCTGATCGTTTGCAGTATGGAGCGTTCCTTCGAGCAAATACTCGACCCGCAGTTCGCGCGCAGCATGAACGGCATCCATCGTCTGGGCATACCGGAGGACAGCGCTTGTGGGACGAACCGAGAGCCGGGCAACTTTGCTCAGCCTCGTGATGAGCGCATCGGTAATAGCAGATCGGAGGAAAGGATCCGCGTTTGTATCTTGGCCTAGCTCACGGAACGGCAGAACACCGATGGAAATGCGTCCGGGCCCGGATCCCGGATCGGTGTGCGCTGTTGCATTGGTCGGAAGACCCTTCAGATACCGGTCGATGTCTTCGGCAAAGCTGGCGACCGACAGGTAACGCTCGCCTGGATCCAGACGGATCGCATTGAAGATGATGGCCCGCAGGTTGGGGGAAAGGTGCTGTTCTTTCTCGCCGGAGCCGGCCGAGCTATGCTGAACCGTTTTCAGGCTGGGGCGTTCCCCGCAGAGAAGCTCATACAGAATGACCCCCAGCGAATACACATCGCTGCGGGCAGTGGCCGGTTCGCCGCGCATTTGTTCGGGACTGGCGTAAGCGGGGGTGAGCATGCGAAGGCCTGCCACGGTGGGTTCTTTGTTTGCGGCCGGGTTCTCCGGTTCCAACATCTTCGCGATGCCAAAATCGAGGAGCTTGGGGCAGCCGTTCGGCTCTACGAGAATATTCGCGGGCTTCAGATCCCGGTGGATGATGCTCCGCTCATGGGCATACTGAACAGCCGAGCAGATCTTCAGGAACAGTTCGAGACGTTCTCTGGCCGAGAGCTCACGGCCTTCGCAGTACTGGGTGAGAACCTCGCCTTCCACATATTCCATGACGAGGTACGGCATACCCGATCCCGTGGCGCCGCCATCGATCAGGCGAGCCACATAGGCATGCTCCAGCCTCGCCAGGATCTGGCGTTCCTGCCGGAACCTGCGCACGGTGAAGTCGCTCTGTTTCTCGACTCGAATCAGCTTGATCGCTACCGACTTACGGAACTCTTCGTCGGCGCGTGTAGCCAAGTATACGGCTCCCATGCCACCATGACCGAGTTCCCGTTCCAGCCGATAAGCCCCGATCCGGCTTCCAATGAGTGGCGATTCCCCGCCCTCGGGACCTTCTATTTGGGTAAAGCCATCCAAAGACGCGAGCGGCTGCTCCAGAAAATCCGAGCTGGCTTCATGGGCAACGAGTAGCGACTCCACTTCGTTCCGCAGGTGTTGATCAGCACCGCACCTGAGATCGAGGAAAGAGGACCATTCCGAGGAGTCCAGAGTCAGCGCGAGTTCGAGGATGGCTTTGGCGTCTCTCCAACGATCGGCGCTCAATGGGTCGCGCGACTTTGCTGCGGCGGATTGGGAGTTCTCCGGCATGGCACAGGGCATCCGTGGTGAACGCGAAACGTGGTCCACCGCGGTGAGCTTCCAAGAATGTTTAATTGCATTCTAGTATGCGATGGGCGACCGTTGTCACTTTTTGCGTTTGCGGGGTGCGGAGCACCAGCCTGAAATCAGTCAGGGCCTGATTGCCTTGCCGTCCGAGGGGTTACGTCACTGGTGGTCATGCAACAGCAGAGCAGGTATTTTGTCGTGGGATGCGTCCGCCTGGATCGCCCCACGGCTTATTTGTCCGTGCCAGCGCCAAGCTTCGTAAACGACGGGATACACAAGCAATTCCAGCAAGAAAGAGGTGACGATCCCACCCACCATCGGAACTGCAACTCGCTTCATCACATCTGCGCCAGTGCCGGTTGACCAAAGGACTGGCAAGAGTCCCGCCAGCATGGTTGCAACCGTCATAACCTTTGGACGAATTCGACGGGCAGCGCCCGTAACAATGGCGTCATGCAGTTCGGATCTGGTCCGTAAACAGCCTTGCCTCCGGGCCTTTTCATAAGCGAGGTCCAGGTAGAGAAGCATGAAGACACCGGTTTCCGCATCAACGCCCAGCAGTGCGATCAGACCGATCCAGACGGCGACGCTTACGCTATAGCCCATGGCTGCGAGCAACCAAAAAGCGCCTACGGCCGAGAAAGGAACGGCTAACAGGACCAGCATCGATTTTGTGAAGGAACGCGTGTTGAGCCACAGCAGGACAAAAATAAGACCAATGGTGAGGGGCAGAACGAAAAAGAGTTTCTGCCGCGATCGCTCCATGGCTTCGTACTGGCCGGTCCAGCGGGTCGAGTAGCCGGGCGGGAGGGTTACCTGTTTTGCCAGTATTTGTTTTGCTCTGCTGACGAAAGTTGCAATATCGCCTTCGGCGATATCAACGTAAACGTATCCGGTAATCAAGCCCTCGTCGTCTCGGATCATTGAGGGGCCCCGAGTAGCCCGCACGGTCGCAAGTTCGGATAACGGGATTTGCCGCCTGCCGTCTTTAACAGGAACGAGCATGCGCCCGAGCGCCTCGCGGTCACTGCGGAAGTCGCGCATGTACCGCACGTTCACTGGATACCGCGCCCGGCCATCGATCACAGTCGTAACGTTTTCTCCTCCAATTGCACTGCTTAGGATGTTTTGGGCCGCGTCAATGGTCAGACCGTAGCGTGCAAGCTTCTCGCGGTCCCATGTAACGTCGAGGAAAAAGCCATCGCCGCTACGTTCCGCAAAGACGCTCCTGGCGGAGGGTATCTCTCTGAGCGCTCGCTCAACTTGCTCCCCGATGCGTCCAACTTCGCGTGGATCCGAGCCCATGATTTTCAGGCCCAGCGAGGTTCGAACGCCTGTGCTTAACATGTCGATACGCCCGCGAATCGGCATGGTCCATGCGTTGGTGACCCCCGGGACCTGAAGCGCCCTATTCATCTCGGCCAGTAATTGCTCCTGAGAGATGGTGTCGGAAGTAATGTGACGCAGCAGGGGTTTGAGCCATTCGGGGCTCCAGCGCGAGTACCAGGTCGGCACACGTCGCCATTCGGCTTGTGGGCGGAGTGTGATGACCGATTCCAGCATGGAGAGCGGTGCTGGATCTGTGGCGGAGTTTGCACGGCCGGCCTTGCCTAGAACATCCTGCACTTCCGGGAAGCTTCGCAAAACCTGGTCCGTGACATGCACTAAGCGCTTCGCTTCGGTGATGGAAATGCCCGGCATCGTCGAGGGCATGTAGAAGAGAGCACCCTCATTCAGCGCGGGCATAAACTCGCTGTTCAACCGCAGCGCCACCGGAATGGTGACCCCGACGGCAAGGACCGCACCGAGAATTACGGGAAGCGGGTTCCGAAGCGTCCAGCGTACAACGGGTTCATAGGTTCTGATCAGGAACCTCGAAATCGGATGCTTGTGTTCGGACTGGATTCTTCCACCGACGATAGCGCTGGCCACGCGCGACAGCCACACTGGCTTAAACTGAAAGGCTCGAGGCCGCGTGAACATGAGCCGGAGGGCCGGATCCACCGTAATCGCACAAATAGCGGCGACGAACATGGCGAGTGTCTTTGT
>JAOAPP010000793.1 GCA_025462985.1 Bryobacterales bacterium
CCGATCTCGCTCGTGAAGTAGCCGCCCAGCGTCAATTCCCGAAGGAAAGCAAAAAACGAAACGCCCTGACTCACCGCCGGAACACGCTCTGCACTAGCGCGAAACGCAATCAGGTCCAGAATGGCCTTCTGGTCCTCGGACTTACACTTGGCAAAAGCCGCGCCGAAACGGTCCAGGCACTCTGCATCCAACCATCCGATCCCGCCGGCAATGCGTCGCTGATACTCTTCGTTCTCCGCACCCAGCAGGTCAATCAACTCCGGGACGCGTGCTTCCACTGCTCCGCCCGACCCTTCCTCCGCAGGAATGATGTACTCGCAGAGAAGGCAAAGCGTAGCGTACTCATCAGCCGAAAAGCATCTGGGACGAAACGCAGCGGCCTGACCGGCAGGCGCAAGAAGAGGCGCAGCCGCCAGCAGTTGAATAAGCGTTCGGCGGTTCATGAAAGGCTGCCTTTCTTCGCCTCGCTGGCGAGATACTCAGAGGCGCGCCATGACAAAGCCAGAATTGAAACGGTCGGGTTCTTATCGGGATTCGTCGTGAAGCAGCCGCCATCCGTAACGAAGAGATTTTTTACCGAATGCGCCTGGCAGAATCCATTGAGTACGGACGTCGTCGGATCGGATCCCATGCGCACCGTCCCGACCTCATGAGCAACACCACCGGATGCCAGAAAGCCATAAGGCGCATCGGCGCTTCCAGTCTCGGAGACCACCTGTCCCCCGGCGGCTTCCACAATGGCCCGACAGGATTGATTCATATCGCGCGCCAGCCGGACCTCGTTATCACTCCACTTAAAATTGAATCGCAACACCGGAATGCCCCACTGATCGACCACGTCGGGATCGATCGTGCAGCTGCTCCGCTCATTCGGCAGCATCGATCCTCTCACCGCCAGATCCACCACGGCCCCATACACCTGCTTACATTTCTGCTTGAGCCCCGCGCCGTAACCCTCGAAATGGTTGCCCACCCACCGAAACTGCTGCGGCCCGGGCATCTGCCTGCCGGTAAGGACCTCGATATGATACCCGCCAACAAACTCGTTCTTGCTCGCATACTTCCACCAGGGCACATACACATGAACGGATCCCGTGCCTTCATCATTGTGCGCAGGCAGCGCCGATAATTGCGGAAAATATCCAGTTACGCCGGTAGCGCTGCTATCCATCAAATAGCGCCCAAGCGCGCCCGATGAATTTGCGATCCCGTTCGGAAACAGCGACGACTTCGAATTCAGCAGCAGCCTCGCCGACTCGCAGGCGCTGGCCCCGACCACCACGGCTTTCGCAACAACCCGGTTTTCAGTCCGCGTATTCTTGTCGATGTAAGCCACACCCGAAGCTCTCCCATCTTTCCCAACCAGGATTTCGCGAGCCATGGCATTGGAGATGACTTTGAGCCGGCCACTCGCCAGCGCCTTCGGAATCATCACCTGACTGGAACTGAACGTGGAAGCACTCATGCACCCCCGCGTGCACTGTCCGCAGTAATGGCAGGCTGGCCGGCCATTATGAGGCTGCGTGATAATCGCCGCGCGGCCGGGTATACAAGGGATGCCGATCTTCTGGCATGCGCGCTGCACAACCAGATCAGAACAGCGAGGCTTTGGTGGCGTCTGGTAAATGCCATCGGGAGCGCTCGGAATGTTCTCACGAGTACCGTAGACGCCGATAAACGATTCCACCTTGTCGTAATACGGAGCGAGATCCTGATAACTGATTGGCCAGTCATCTCCTGCGCCGGTCAAACTGCGCTGACGAAAATCCGCTTCGGCAAAACGAAGCGCCACGCGATTCCAATGATTCGTGCGGCCCCCGAGTATGCGTGCGCGCGTCCACCAGAACGGCGAATCCGGCGCGGAGGTGTACGGCTCGCCTTTGATTCTGTGCCCGATATGAGCAACATCAAGCTCGAGATTCCCCTCCTCGTTGTAACCGCTGCCGCCGACGCCAAAGCCACGATGCTGTAAGTTGTAAACCCACTTGTGATCCGTATAGTGTCGGGAAACATCCAGCATGGGTCCGGCTTCCAGCATTACGACCTCGAAGCCGGCCTCCGTAAGTACCTTGGCCGCCGTTCCCCCCGCAGCCCCCGATCCAACAATGCAGACATCGTAAGTTTTGGGCGTGCGAATAATGTGTGGCGCGCTCATCGACTCACTCGCCCCACATCGACTTGGCGGCTTTGCACGTGACGAATTCTATCAATTGCACTCAGCGGGTAGAACTTCGGGGTGAATCCGTGGTCCCGGCGGATGCTGATATGATCGCAACGACTGGGAGATGGTGTTTCGAAAGCTGCTCGACCATTCCATGATTCTCTATGGGGGCGGATTGGCCGACGGAAACCGTCACCAGCACGACGAACTCCCGGTCAAGATGGTGAGCGGAGCGCTCGGCACAATCAAGGGCGGCCGGCACATACAAGTGACCGCTCAAACCCCCTTGAACAATCTCGATGTCTCAATGCTGGGGCGAGTTGGCGTCGAATTGAAAAGCTGGGTAACAGCACCGGAACGGTCAAGGAACTCAGCGATCTGACATAAAAACTGACTTATGGAATACGTGAACTTGGGCCGGACGGGCTTGAAAGTCTCGCGGCTATGCCTCGGATGTATGACTTACGGCGCCCCCGCATGGCGCGAATGGGTGCTGAACGAAGATGCAAGCCGGCCCTTCATCCAGAAAGCCCTGGAGGCCGGTATCAACTTCTTCGATACCGCAAACATGTACTCAGACGGGGTCAGTGAGGAAGTCACCGGCCGCGCCCTCCGGGACTTCGCCAAGCGGGACGACTACGTTCTGGCCACCAAAGTCTACAATCCCATGCGGCCGGATCCGAACGGACGCGGCCTTTCGCGCAAAGCCATCATGACGGAGATGGATCACAGTCTGCGCCGTCTCGGTACTGATTACGTTGACCTCTATCAGATTCACCGCTGGGACTACGACACGCCCATCGACGAAACAATGGAAGCTCTGCACGACATCGTCAAAGCCGGAAAGGCGCGCTACATCGGCGCTTCTTCCATGTTTGCCTGGCAGTTTGCGCAGTCGCTATACACGGCCGACCTGCACGGCTGGACCCGCTTTGTGTCGATGCAGAACCACTACAACCTGATCTATCGCGAAGAGGAGCGCGAAATGATGCCGCTCTGCCAGGATCAGGGCATCGGGCTCATTCCATGGTCGCCTTTGGCCCGCGGCTTCCTGGCCGGTAATCGAGCGAAGGGCGGGGGTGAGACCACTCGCTCCAGGAGTGACGATTATGCCACGCAGTTGTACTACAGCGACGACGATTTTGCCATCGTGGATCAGGTGACCGAAGTCGCCAACTCGCGCGGAGTGCCCAACATGCAGATCGCGCTTGCCTGGGTTCTGGCAAAGCCGGGCATCACCGCGCCCATCATCGGTGCCAGCAAGCCTCACCATCTGGATGACGCGATAGGGGCACTGTCCATCAAGCTAACTGACGAAGAAATCAAGAAACTGGAAGCTCCCTACAAGCCTCACCGCATTCTCGGACACTCGTAGTCCACAATGTATGTGACATGCGTTGGAGTTCGCTTTTCATCCCTACCCTGCGGCAAATACCCGCCGAAGCCGAAGTCGTCAGTCATCAGTTACTGCTGCGGGCCGGTTATATTCGCCAGCTTTCTGCCGGCATTTACAGCTATCTCTTCCTCGCGCAGCGCTCGCTGCTGAAGATTCAGCAGATCGTCCGTGAGGAAATGAACGCAATCGGCGCACAGGAAATCTATCTTCCGGCTTTGAACCCAGCGGAACTCTGGCAGGAGTCAGGTCGCTGGGAAGCCATGGGTGACAACATGTTCCGCCTGAAGGACCGCTTCGGTCGAGACCTGTGTCTCGCCATGACTCATGAAGAAGTGGTCACCGCCATCGCGCGCGGCGAACTCCGCAGCTACAAGCAACTCCCCCAGATCTGGTACCAGATCCAAACCAAGTTCCGCGACGAGCCGCGTCCCAAGTCCGGACTTCTACGCGTTCGCCAGTTCATCATGAAAGACTCGTACACGTTCGATGTCGACGCCGCGGGTCTGGACGGTTCATACAACGCGCACTACGCCGCTTACGAGCGCATCTTCAATCGTTGTGGTCTCGAATACATCGTCGTTGAAGCGCACTCCGGAGCCATGGGCGGCAGCCAGTCGCACGAGTTCATGGTCGCCTCGCCCGCCGGTGAAGACTTCGTCGCGCGCTGCACCAATTGCGGGTACGCGGCAAATCTTGAGAAAGCTGATTCGCAGCCCTCCGCCCCCGCGTTGCACGATCCCGAAGCCGAGCTCGAGCCCGAAGAGTTCCACACCCCGGGCTTCAAAACCATTGCGGAAGTTGCCGCGTTCGTCAAGCTACCCGAAACCTCGCAAATGAAAAGTCTGGTGATGGTCGCGGATGAAAAGCTGGTGCTCATCATGCTTCGCGGCGACCATCAGTTGAGCGAAACCAAGCTGCTGTCTGTCTTGAACGCAAAGGAAGTGCGCCCCGCGCACCCAGGCGAGATCCGCGAGTGGTTCGGCGCAAGCGCCGGCTCGCTCGGTCCCGTGGGCATCAAAAATCTGCAAATCCTGGCGGACAACGCCCTGCTCGGCCGCCGCAACATGATCGCCGGCGCCAACAAGGACGACTATCACCTGCGTAATGTCACTCCCGGCGAGGACTTCCATCCCGAGTACTTCGACTTACGACAAGTTGCCCCCGGCGATGCCTGTCCCAGCTGTGGACATTCGCTCGACCTCGTCAAGGCTGTGGAACTCGGCCACATCTTCAAGCTCGGATACAAATACTCCGAATCCATGGGGCTGCGTGTCCTTGGAGAGGACGGCAAGGAGTTCACGCCTATCATGGGTTCTTACGGCATCGGAATTGAGCGTATTCTCACCTGCGCGGTAGAAACCATGCACGACTCAGAAGGCATTTTCCTGCCGCCCGCCATTGCACCGTTCTCGGTCGTCATCACGCCTGTTAACTATAAAGACGTTGGACAGCGCGAGGCAGCGGATCTGCTTTATGCGCGCTGTCTCCAGGCCGGCATCGATGCCGTGCTGGACGATCGCGACGAGCGTCCCGGAGTGAAATTCAAAGACGCCGATCTGGTTGGCATTCCATTTCGCATAACTGCCGGAAAGAAAGTCGGCGAAGGCAAAGTGGAGTTCACAAATCGCCGGACGAGAGAAACACAGGAAGTCCTGCTGCACGAAGCAGTGGACCGCCTGCAAAACTCTTTGGCGGGAGCGTAGAACCGCACTGTTACTTCGTAAGCGCTACACTAACTCAGGTGTTCCGTAAAGTTTCCCGCCGATCGTTTATCGGCACGTCCGTTTCAGCTGCATCGATGCTCGTGGCCGATGGTCTTTTCG
>JAOAPP010000008.1 GCA_025462985.1 Bryobacterales bacterium
CTTCACGCTGAACATGAGTGAACGCTTACTCCTGGTCTGAACCGCTAATTTGCCGAAATTTCGGCCTTCGCTAGGTTAAGGCCTCAAAGGCGTCTTCGGCGCTTCTGAGTCGCCGATTGCGAGCGCGGCAAAGGCGGCCGATGCGGTTTGAACCCGGCTCGCTGCCTGCTCGTTACTGCAACAGAACCCCCACTGAGCGATGTTGCAACCGCTCACGGTGAGCATTGTTGTCAAATAAAGAAGTACCCTCAATGCCCGCTGGTCCCGCTATAGCGGCTGGTTCTCCTCTCAACGGACTGATCGAACGCGTTACCTTCTTCTCCGAAGAGACTGGCTTTTGTGTTCTCCGGGTCAAAGCCGAAGGACAAAGAGACCTGATTACGGTAGTTGGCTCCGTACCGGCCGTCTCGGCCGGCGAGTGGATCACCGCCGAAGGCGATTGGGTGATCGACAAAGAACATGGCCGTCAACTCAAGGCCTTTCACTTGAAGACCATGCCCCCGAATACACGGGAGGGCATGGAGAAGTATTTGGGGAGTGGAATGGTCAAAGGGATTGGGCCAGTCTACGCCAAGAAGTTGATTGCTCGCTTCGGAGAAGAACTGTTCGAGGTGATCGAGAAGACCCCTAACTCGCTCGAACAAATTGAAGGCATCGGCCCCAAACGGAAACTGCAAATCGTTCAGGCTTGGAGTGACCAGCGATCCATTCGCGAAATCATGCTGTTCCTGCACTCCCATGGCGTAGGAACCAGCCGGGCCGTACGGATCTATAAGACGTATGGCAGCGAAGCCATTGAGAGAATCCGGGCCAATCCGTATGTGCTGGCCAAGGACATTCGTGGAATTGGCTTCAAGACGGCGGACGAAGTAGCGCACCGGCTCGGTATTCCGCGTGATTCAGTGGACCGGGCGCGGGCTGGCCTGGAACATGTCCTGCTCGAATCCACTCAGAATGGTCACTGCGCTCTTCCGAATGATGAACTCCTTGCCAAAGCGATTGAACTCCTCGAAGTGGGACCGGTCATCATTGAGCAGGCGCTTGCCCTGATGCTGACCGGCGGGGACGTGGTATGGGAACAGGTCGGAGACCAATCGCTGATTTTCCTTCCACATCTGGTTCGCGCTGAAAAGGAGATTGCCCAACGTATTGCCCGGCTTGCCACACTTGCTTCGACTTACCCGGCCATTGATTTTGAAGGAGCGGTTGCCTGGTGCGAGCAGCGAACCGGCAAGCAATTGGCTCAAAGCCAGCGAGAAGCCCTCAGACAGATTTTGCGTAACAGGCTGACTGTGGTGACCGGCGGACCTGGCGTGGGCAAGACCACCCTGGTAGATTCCATCTTGACCATCCTGCGAGCCAAAAAGGTGCGCTGTCTTCTTTGTGCGCCTACCGGCCGAGCCGCAAAACGGTTGAACGAAGCCACAGGTCTGGAAGCCAAAACGGTTCACCGGCTGCTTGAAACCCAGCCCGGGTCCGGCCGCTTTCTTCGGAATGAGAAAAATCCTCTGGAATGCGGGACCCTGATCGTTGATGAAACTTCCATGATCGATGTGCCGCTCATGAATGATCTGCTCCGGGCGCTTCCCTCGCATGCCAACCTTTTGCTGGTGGGAGATGTCGACCAGTTGCCCTCGGTAGGACCAGGTAACGTTTTGCGGGATATTATCGAAAGCGGTGTTGCTCCGGTGGTTCGCTTGACGGAAGTATTCCGGCAAGCAGCTCACAGCCAGATTGTGAGAACGGCACACCGGATCAACCAGGGGGCGATGCCGGACAAGCAGATGCCCGAAGCGGAGTCGGACTTCTTCTTCGTCGAGCGGCAGGAACCAGAACAGATTCGAGAACTGCTTATCGAGTTCGTCGCCAAGCGTATTCCGAAGAAGTTTACGCTCGATCCTATTCGGGATATCCAGGTGCTTTGTCCCATGAACCGGGGATCTCTGGGAGCGAGAGAAATGAACCAGCAGCTACAGGCTGTTCTCAATCCACTCTATCCGGGTGAACTCGAAGTAGAGCGCTTCGGATACCGCTTCCGACTGCGGGACAAGGTCATCCAGACCGAGAACAACTACGAGAAGGAAGTATACAACGGCGACATCGGCCAGATCGAGTCGATGGACCCGCTCGAGCGGGAAGTCGTGATCCGGTACGATACTCGGCTGGTCACGTATGACTATGGCGAACTGGATCAGGTATCGCTTGCTTATGCCATCAGCATTCACAAGTCCCAGGGCTCGGAATTCCCGGCCGTGGTGATTCCGCTCGCTATGCAGCACTACATGCTGCTCGAACGGAATCTGGTTTATACAGGAATTACACGTGGGAAGCAGTTAGTGGTCTTGATCGGAGAAGGAAAGGCACTTTGGGTCGCCATCAGGAAGAACAACACCAGCGTCCGGCACTCTGGGCTCCGTCGCCGCTTACAGGAAAGTGCTGCCATAGAACAGCACTTGGCAGAATAGGGCTTCATTTGGCGCTGTCACGTTGGGCGCAAGAAACAAGGTTGCGGACGTCGCTGAGCTACTCTGCTCGTAGAAGGGCGGCTGGAGACCGATTGGCTTACTGGCTAACTGAACTCAGCCGGCAGTGACCTGCTGCCAGGTTTCAAATCGATTCTTTCTTTCGGCTTGGTATTGCGCAGCAGAAAGGAGATGTCGTTTCGGTCGGAAGTGAGCAGCCAATACATCGTGTATCTCAAGAAAACGTTGCGCATGCTCAGGAGACTTGAAGCGCTTCATCCGGCGCTCTCGTTGTCGGGTCGGTTGATGCGAGTTCTCGGCTCGATTGTTTAAGTATCGACTCTGCCGATGAGCCACTCGTGGCAGAATGACCTTCTTAGCGGCGCCATAACTACGGAGCTTGTCCGTGATGATCACGCGGGGCTGGCATCGGGTGGTCCGTAATAGCTTGCGAAAAAAGCGCATGGCAGCTAAGCGGTCGCGTTTCGGTTGCACCAGAATGTCAATGACTGCGCCGTGCTGATCAACAGCACGCCACAGATAATGCTGCACGCCGTTGATCTTTAGGAAGACTTCGTCGAGAAACCATTTGTCGCCCAGCTTGGGCCGCCGCCGCTTTAGTTTGGCCGCATAGGATGCGCCAAAGGTATTGCACCAACGACGGATCGTTTCGTAGCTCAACTGCACGCCCCGGAATGCCATCATTAATTCCACTTCTCGCAGACTCAGGGCGAAGTTGAAGTACACCCACACGCATTGCGAAATGATCTCTTCCGGAAACCGGTAACCGCGATAGAGGCTGGCTGGCACTCAATCAAGATTACATTCGCCCAGTGTGACAGTGCCCACCGGAGATGGTGGCGGTATTGGCAGAAACACCGCAGACGCCAGCGGCAAGACAGATCTCACCGCAAGTGGGAGCTTCGCTGTTGGAAATTGTCAGGACTGAGGGCAGGTGGGGAGGTAGTCGAGAGCGCACGCGGAAATAGCAATACGCGACCGATGTTGCAGTGTGGAAGCCGCCTGGTTTAGGCGGCGATGAACAGGGATGCAAGTGCTTCGGCTTTGGCCAGGAACTGCCGTCTGCCGGTGGGCAGGGAAACAAACTGTTTCCTTCTGCGCCGAGGGCGGAAGTACTGTCGGACTTCCTCGAAGGCCCGACAGAAACGCTGGGCCGAGGGAAATGCACGGAAGCCCAACATCGGGTAATATCGCTGCTTGATCCCGCGATGATCTTGCTCGATGCGCCGGTTCAGATAAGCATTGCAGCGATGGTTAACTTTAGGCCCGAGCGTTTCCCGAATCGCGCGCGGGTAAGAATCGTGCCCGTCGGTGGTCACCTGGATAGGGGGTGATTGATAACCGAGAGAGCGCTAGCCCGCCGCCTACCCGACCGGTCAGCGACGCCGCCGGGAGAAGCTGAGGGTCACTCGGCGCCGAGGTACACGAGGGCCTTGCTGACGAAGACGTGGTGGGGCCAGTTGATGCCGACGTTGTGCACCTCGTAGCTGCCGTCGCTCAAAGAGACGACGCGGTCGACGAT
>JAOAPP010000016.1 GCA_025462985.1 Bryobacterales bacterium
GGATAACCCCACGACGTGGACATCCGGGGAGATGTTTGGAAGTGTTGCCTTCTCAGTGGTCTCTTGAGTCGAGACCGGCTTGGCGATGACGACGAGGTCGGACTGATCGTAAAGCTCCTGGTAGGACCAACTATTCATCAAACGAGCCTGCGCCAACAGCGCCGTTGCAAGTATGAAGCAGACCGGAATGATTCTTTTCATGTTTCTTAGACGTGAGTGCGTGAAAAATGCTCCGCTGCCGCCACCCCGAGCTTGGCCGCACTGCCGATGGAGGCGTGTGGGTTGCAACAAAGTGCAATGCCCCGGGACGCTGCAGCGTGTTGTTTTGGAGGCATCAATATTTAGGGCGAGGTTGATGGTCGTAGTTCCATCGCGCCAAAGCCGCATCGCTCGTTTCTTCGAACAGAAACTCCAAAGTCGGCGATTCAACATGGCCATCACAAAACACCACGTTGGCTCTGCCTCCGTGCCGGGGCCTGGTGTTTCCGTCCTCCGCGAATGCGTCGATCGGCTTGCGCATGAACAACGCGCTGCCTTCAAAACAATCTCCAATCGCCATCATATCGCTGGGAACAACCACTTCGGACTCGGCAATGGGCGTGAAGGAAGCCTCCGCCAGGTCCAAAGGCGTGGCCAGGGTGGGATCCGGGAGATAGTGACCCTGCAAACCGAACTTGTTGGTGTAATCTCTCACTCCACTTCCGCTAAACCTGTCGTCATTGTAGCCGCTGCTGGGCGCGTCACCGTTAGACTTAAAACCAAGCAACGTGGAAGCACTCCATTGAACCGAAGGACACCGACATACTCCTTCTTGATTAAAATTCGTCGCTGGCGGAACGCCGAAAGCTTCCTTCGCGAGCTTGGCCAACCAGAACCTGTCCGAAGATGCGGACACGGTGGCCTTCGTTTGGAATCTGTTCTCCGGATAGGCGTGGTTTTCGGACACATACATCTGCAAACTGATCCCTAACTGTCGCAGGTTGCTTTTGCAGACGGTTGATTTGGCTGCGGCTTTGCTCCGGGCCAAAGCCGGAAGCAGCAAAGCAGCCATCACCGCGACGACCGCGACCACAACAAGCAACTCGATGACAGTGAACCCACCCTTTGAAGTTATGCGTTTCAAGGCGTGCCTATTGGAGCGAACGCAAAAGGTTAATCACATCCTGGTGCGTGAATCCCGGCGGGAGTTGTTGCATTTTTTGCACGCCCAACTCACGCAACTCGGCGGAACGCGCCCGATTGGCTTGAGCAAGGGCGAGGCGGACACCTTCCGCGTCCCAGTCGGTGCCATAAACCGGCGTCCCCGGCTGTTGCCGCCACGACTCGTCCAGGCTGCCTGCGTCGATGCCGTCGAAACCGAGCGCATCCACTAGACCAATCACCACCGCCTTGGCTCGCGCATCGTCACCGGCGACCGGTAATGCGATCCGTCCCGCGGTGCCCGGAGGGCGACCACCTTCGGCCAGACTTTGCGCGGTGATGTTGTTGAAAGCCTTAAGGACCGGCCGGCCAAGTTGCTGGGCAACCCAGCGACTCTCGGCCATGCCGTTCTCGATGGCGTCGATCCGGCCATCACGGAAAGCCGGATAATAATTGCCGGTGTCGACGGTGATCACAGCTTCGGGCACGTCGCGAAAGAGCCCCTGCGGCAGGAGCGGGATGGCCTTCTGGGGAATGGTGACGATCACCAACTCCACGTCTTTGACAGCGTCCGCCACCGAGACGGCGGTCGCGCCCGTTTCAGCGGCCAACGCAGCGAGCGTTTCCGGGCCGCGTGAATTGGCCAGAGCAACCGAATGTCCCAGGCGAGTGAGCTTGCGGGCGAGCGTGCCGCCTATATTCCCTGCACCGATGATTCCGATTTTCATAGATTTGGATTGAGAATGAGTGTTGCGTAGTCCCTTCACAGCCGATGCTGCTTTAATCCGACTTCCCGATCCACAGATAAAAAAACCAAACAAGGAAAGTCGTGTGAACCTCCAAGCTCGCCGTGATGCACTCGAAGTCCTTTACCATCCTCGTGCACTGGCTCCGTTTTCTGCACCTGACAACCCATGAGGTAGAAAAACGGCCCCGCTGATGTCGGTGTCTCCACGAACATCGTCGCAAGCCTTGAAGGGCGTAGTTCGGGAGAATAAAATAGCAATACCGTAGCAGATGGACGCTAACGAGGATTGAGGCGACGGCATGGCAGCCGCCTCCTTTTTTCGTTTTCTGAATCTATCGAAAAGTCCCATTGGGCTTGTGGTAAAGCGGCCTAACGTAAACCGCCCAGCGGCACGGTGTACGGAACCTGCTAACGCCCCGAGCTCAGCGATTTATGACGTGGTTTGGTCATGGCGTAGATTTTTGTCGGCGATCCGAGCGTAATCTCTCGGAACTCTCGGCGACAACAGCAAACAGCAGTCAGGCGGTTCGCTGCAGCGTCTTCAGGCGGCGTAGGTCTCATCTTTCAATCTCTGGGCTCACAGTGAACGAAGGTTTGTCGAAGTCGTACAGCCCGCACCGCTGGGCCAGCCTGAGACACTCATATCTTAGCCGGGAGAGATGCTGCCTGCGGAAGAGGTAAAGGCCGCACTGCCAGTTGCCTCGGATGTCCGGCGCAGGCACCGCAAAAGTGATGCTTGCTCCTGCTGGAAGCGTGAAGTCTCCAGTTTGCGCGTGCTGCATTCTGTTACTCTGTCCTCCAGCTATAACTGGCCCGACGTAGCAGAGGAAATCGTGCCGCGTGGGATTATGGGTACGAAAAACAGCAAAGCCTGAGTGCGCAACATTGGTGGCGTCATAAATTACAGTGAAAATGCCGGTCACATCATTGGTGTAGCCGAGCAGTGTCACAGGAATCGCGCCCGGCATAGTCGAAGCGCCAAACCACCAGGCGGTTATGATCAAGACAAGCGCGAGACATGCAACAATGAGTCTTTTCCGTTTGTTCATTGTTTCGTCAGGACCGGCGGCATGAGCATGTTTCGCCGCCTAATCAGGCTGTGAATTGCTCATACGCGCAAATTAAAACACCAGTCATGCTCACGGCAAAAATGACAATCTCTGCCAGGTGCCGAGCCATGAATTCGTTGGTCGTGGCTTCGTGAGGTTCAGTCGGATCGTAGAGTACGGCAATACTGTCGCCGATTGATTGAGGAGAGGAAACTGAAGAAAGAAAGTCAATCGCCTCGCCTGATGCGGTGCGAAATGAAATTCGAGGACGCAAGACAACGTACTGTTTTTCTCCTGTCCATATCTCACAACGAACAATCTCAACGACGATTCCGGACACGCGAATCCAGCGCCGATACTTGGCCTGCTTGTAAAGGAAAGTAGCGCCGGCGGCTATCGCTACCACAAGACAAATTAGGAATGCTGGAGGCTCGTGAGTCATCAAATATCCAAATGCGACAAGTCGACCGTGAGTCGCGTTGTGCGGCTTCCTTTCTCGAAACCACCGTCATGCGAACACGATCCAATATGCAGCCATCGAAATCCCCTATGCATTCCACATTACCTTGCCGCTGAGTGTCTCCGTGACAGCAGGTGCTGACAATCCTGCAAGAAGCAATTGGAA
>JAOAPP010000037.1 GCA_025462985.1 Bryobacterales bacterium
AGGTTTCCTGGTGCAGGTCTGTAACTTAGGTTTCTTACCTCTTTATAATGAAGGCTCATGCAAGCATTCCTAGCGTGCTTTGAGTCCGGGTGCCGGGCCAAGTTCGCTCTCTCTGAAGTGCTCTACAATTGCCCGCGCTGCGGCGGTCTTATCGAAGTCGATTACGAGTGGAATGAGGCCAATACTGCTCCATGGAAGGAGCTATGGCGCGAGCGTCGGATGGACAATGCCCCACTCGAACAAAGCGGCGTATGGCGCTATCGCGAACTGTTGCCGTTTGATGACGCACAAAGCCAAGTTGTGACTCTGCGCGAAGGGAACACGCCTATTCTCGAGGCGCCGCGAGCCGCAAAATACGCGGGCTTGGATCGGATTCTGTTTAAACATCAAGGCTTCAATCCCACTGGATCTTTCAAAGACAACGGCATGACATGCGGCGTGTCGCAAGCCAACCGGCTTGGGAAGCAGGTGGTGGCCTGTGTGTCGACCGGGAACACGTCGGCATCCATGTCCGCATATGCCAGCGCCGCCGGATTGAAGCCAGTCATCTTTCTTCCGCACGGGAATATCTCGTTTGGCAAATTGGCGCAGGCTCTGGAATACGGGGCTTTGACGCTGCAAATTGAAGCCAACTTCGATCAGATTCTGGCGCTCGTGCGCCTGATTACTGACCGGGCCGGAGTTTACCTGCTCAATTCCATTAACCCATTCCGTATCGAAGGGCAGAAGACGATGGCCATCGAGATGGCCGATCAACTGGACTGGGATGTCCCGGATTGGGTCGTCATGCCCGGCGGAAACCTCGGGAATGCTTCCGCGTTCGGAAAGGGATTCAGCGAGCTGCACCGGCTTGGGCTTATCGATCGTGTGCCAAGGATCGCGGTGATCCAGGCTCAGGGCTCTGCGCCCTTCTACCACTATGTACAGTCTGTCGAACGCGGCCGTTTCTCTGCAGTGGGGAACCCAGAGACGCTTGCTACGGCAATTCGGATCGGCGACCCTGTCTCATGGCCCAAAGCGCTTTCGGTCCTGGAGCACACCGACGGGTTAGTGGAACTGGTAAGCGAGCAGGAGATTGCGGACGCCAAGGCCGTGATCGGTCAAACCGGCATCGGGTGCGAACCCGCCTCCGCTGCAACACTCGCCGGAATCAGAAAGCTGCGCTCCACAGGGCTGATGGGAAAAGGAGATCGAGTGGTAGCGGTTCTGACAGGCAACGTCCTGAAAGATCCGGATTACATTTATCGCTATCACACAGGAACGCTGAAGGCGCCGAACGGCGAGGAGATTGTATCCCACTTCGGAAACCGGGCTCAGATCGTGGAGAATGATCCGGCCAAGATCATTGAGCTCTTAAGAACGCTTTAAGAGGCCGGAGCAGATCTCTGCCCGGCCTTTTTGTTTGTCGTTTACCAGCGGTTCTTACTGCCGCCGAAGTCGCGCTGTTCACGACCGCCGCCACCGCCTCCAGCAGGACGATCGCGCCGCTCCGGCGGGCGTGCTTCGTTCACGACCAGGGCGCGACCCATAAGAGCCCGACCGTTGCAGGCTTGTACTGCCTGAACGGCAAGGCTGTCATCGCTGATCTCGACGAATCCAAATCCTCGAGCTTCGCCACTGAAACGATCACGCAGAATATTCACGGTATCGACCCGGATGCCCGCCTCGTCGAAGAACGCCTGTAAATCTGCTTCGGTGGCCTTGTAGGGCAAGTTCCCTACGAAAAGCTTAGTCACTGTACTCTCCTTGCTAAACCGTAAATAGAAGGCGTCTGGGACAGCCGCAAGGACAAAAACCCACTTGCATATCGAAAGACCGCACCCCAAACTATCCCTCTATACTCCCATAGGAAGAGAAAGTTATAATCCTCGGGAAAACCCCGGAAATAGCACTTAATACTGCGAAATCGCCAACATGGGTGGCAATCAACGCGGTGTGATCAGTCCACCCAGCTTGTCCTGTTCCCCTTCACGCTGTCTGCGATAGCGGGCTGAGAACGCCTCCAGATACTTCAGTCCCGATCCGGTGTTGTAAAGAAGGATGTGTTCGTCTCGCTTCAAGAAGCCGTTTTCCAATAACCGGCGGAGCCCCGCGACCGCTGCCCCGCCCTCAGGAGCGGCGAATATGCCTTCATTCCTCCCAAGCAATTCAACGCCATCCATCATTTCTTCATCGGAAACGGCGATGGCAGTTCCTCCGCTCTCCCGGACCGCTCGCAGAACGTGAACGTCGCCGAGGGGTTTCGGCACTCGAAGACCGCTCGCTAGGGTATGAGCGTCCGGCCACATGCGGCTGCTCGGTTCCTCCCTTTGGAAGGCATCAACGATGGGTTGGCAGCCTTCCGCCTGAACGGCGATCATCTTCGGCCGTTTTGAGCCAATCCAGCCGAGCTCCGCCATTTCAGCGAAAGCTTTCCACATCCCGATGAGCCCTACTCCGCCTCCACAGGGGTAGAGAATGGCATCTGGAAGAGTCCATCCCAGCTGTTCAGCAATCTCGTAGCCCATAGTCTTTTTCCCTTCGATCCGATAAGGCTCCTTCAACGTGCTGACGTCGAACCACCCCTCACGCTCTTTCCTTTCGGCCACAATTTTGCCGCAATCGCTAATCAGGCCATCGACTAGGGTGACGTGAGCGCCGAAGGCCTTACACTCCAGGAAATTGCCTTGCGGCACGTCCTTCGGCATGAAAATGTAAGCTTGCAGCCCGGCCGCCGCGCTGTACGCTGCGAGCGC
>JAOAPP010000040.1 GCA_025462985.1 Bryobacterales bacterium
GGCTGCTCAAAAGGCGATTGCAAACGAAGAGTACGGAGTGATGGTTTACCTTCATCAGACTGGTCCCGGCATTCGGACCGGCGTGGAGGACGGCCAGCGCAAGCTGCTGACGCACGGACGCGATCAATCCTCTTTCGTTCCTTCCGAGCATTCTCAACCTCTTCAGCACGAATCGGGAGTTGGCGCACAGATCCTCTCCGATCTTGGGCTATCGACAATCCGGCTGCTTACCAATCATCCTCGCAAGGTAGTGGGACTCGAAGGGTTCGGTATTCAGATCACCAACCAGATCGCATTGCCGGTACACGTTCCAGCGGAAGAGGATGTTCTTACGAGCTAGCTCGCAGACTCAGTGTTTACGCCCTCTCCAACGCCTTTCCAGCTCCCTCCTTTCTATCCCGTTCTCGACACGGCAGTGCTGCGCTCGCGCGAGTGCCCGGTGCTTGAAGCAGCACGAACACTTGTGGACGCCGGCGTGCGGATTCTACAGTACAGGCACAAAGGGGCCTGGACGGATTCAGATTATGGCGAAGCGACGGAGGTTCGCACACTGTGCCACGACAACGGCGTTCTTTTCGTTGTCAACGATCGCGCCGATTACGCGAAGCTTCTCGGAGCCGCCCTGCACATCGGCCAGGACGATCTCCCACCCGCCGCTGCCCGCCGTATCGTATCCGATGAGGTGATCGGATTTTCCACGCACAACGGGGTACAACTTCGGCGGGCGGATGCCGAGGCGGTAGAGTACCTATCACTCGGCCCGGTTTTCGGCACCACTTCGAAGCTGAATCCCGATCCTGTGGTCGGGGTTTCCGGCCTGCAGCAGCTCCGGCCTCTCACGGCTAAACCGCTGGTCGCCATCGGAGGCATCACTCTCCAGAATGCGCGTGAAGTGCTCAACTCAGGAGCGAACGCGGTTGCCGTTATCTCCGGCATGGTTCCCGAGAAGTGGGATCGAAAACTCTTCAGGCAGACCGTCGGAAGCTGGCTGGCCCTTACCGCCTAGCCGTTGCGAGGTTGGCAGACTGGTCCAACTCCGGATCGTTCAGCTTACTGTGCCGTCTGCCATACGAGAAGTAGGCAGCGAGCCCAATCAGCATCCAGAGGAATGCCACAGTCTGGGATCTGTGGTTGAGCGAAATAATCATCCCGCCGCAGATCAACATTCCGAGGAGCGGAACCAAAGGCACCAGAGGCGTCCGGAATGGACGAGGGATATCGGGCTGCTTTCGCCGCATGATCCACACGCCCAGCGAGACTAGAACAAAGGCGAACAGCGTACCGATGGAAGTGAGATCGCCGGTGATGTCGCCTGGAAGAAAGCCGGCGAGCGCCCCGACAAACAAGAACAGCAGGATATTGCTCTTGTATGGCGTGCGGAATTTGGGATGCAGTTCGGAGAACACTTTGGGGATCAAGCCATCGTTGGACATAGAGAAGAACACGCGGCTCTGTCCCAGCAACATGACGAGAATGACAGACGAGAAGCCGAACAAGATGGCTATTGTTACGAATACGGCGAGCCATCCGTACCCAGGCATGTGATGTTCAATCGTGTAGGCGACCGATGCTTCTTTGCCGGCGGCGAGGAACTCCTGCCAACGGCCCACTCCAGTAATCACATAGCCAAACAACACATACAGAACGGTACAAACCGCCAGCGATCCCAGGATGCCGATCGGCATGTCGCGGGCGGGATTCTTGGTCTCCTGAGCGGCTGTAGAGACCGCATCGAAACCGATGAAGGCAAAAAAGACGATGCTCGCGCCACCCAGCACGCCGCCCCAGCCGTGCTGGAAGGTGCCCTCGTGCCCGGGCGTACCGGCCGGAATCATGAAGGGTACATGGTTGGCCGGGTTGATGAACTGCCAGCCAATGGCGATGAACGCGATTACGATAACCACCTTCACCAATACGATGATTCCGTTGATGAAAGCGGACTCCTGAATTCCCTTGATGAGCACGAGAGTGATGACCAGAAGAATGAGCAGGGCGGGCGCATTGACGATTCCGTGAACGCCGTTCGGAGACGTTTGCAAGACGGAGTGACACCACTGGTACGGAATTGCGCCGCCCATCAGATTGTTGAGGTATTCGCTCCACGCGATGGCCACGGTGGTTGCGCCGAGCGCATACTCCAGAACCAGCGACCAACCGATCACCCAGGCGACGAACTCGCCCATCGTTACGTAAGAGTAGGTGTAGGCGCTTCCGGCGATCGGAATCATGGATGCGAACTCGGCGTAGCAGATTCCGGCAAATGCGCAGCCGATGGCGGCTACAAGAAATGAAACAATAACGGCGGGTCCAGCGGCTTCTGCTGAAGCTGCGGCTGTCCGGACAAATAGACCGGCGCCGATGATAGCTCCGATACCGAGTGCGACGAGGCCCTTGGCGGTTAACGTACGTTTCAGACCATGCTCTTGGTCCGCCATCTGCTCAAACAGCTTTGATACAGGCTTTGTGCGAAAGGCGCTCATGCTTGTTGACACTGTAACAGAGAAGTCATTCAGGTAGTAATTTCTCCGGCCGCGACCGCGCAGCGTTCACTCCCGGCGTACCAGGACGATAGTAAAATCGTCGGCGAAGACCGAGGCTCCAGACCATTCGCGAACATGGCGCACGAGCTTGGACAGAATATCCTGGCACGAGTAGGACTGGTGAGCGGCCAGGAAAGCGGTCAGGCCTGCCTCTCCAAACTGCGAGCCGCCTGCCACGGGCGAGGCTTCGGTTACTCCATCACTGTAAAGGACGAGCAGGTCTCCTTTGTTCAAGGCCAGAGAATGGGGCTCATAGGAGACGGTGCCGAACAGTCCCATTACCAGGCCGCCACCCTGGACCGTCTCGATGTCGCCGGTCGCACGGAGAACGATCGGATAGTTGTGGCCCGCATTCGCGTAGTCCAGAACACCACGTTCCGGGTTGAGCACGCCGTAGAAGGCCGTGATGAATCGGCCGATAGGACAGCGCCGGGCGATATTCCGATTAAGAACCGTCATGGCAGTAGCGGCATCCGGCTCGGTTTCAAACAACATTTCGACCCGCGCTTGCAGACTAGACATCAACAACGCCGCGGGCATGCCCTTTCCGCAGACGTCTGCGATGAACAATCCGAGGCGGCCGTCGCTGTATTGCAGAAAGTCGAAATAATCGCCGCCTACGGTTCTGCATGGCAGGTTAAATCCCGCTATGTCATAGCCAGCGACCTCGGGAGCTTCCGAAGGCAAGAGGTTCTGCTGAAGTTCGCTGGCCTGACCCATCTCCATCTGAGTCAGCTGCTCCTGCTGCTCGACCGCGAGGAGCCTGCCGTGTTCGATGCGCACGCCGGCGACATTCGCCATAACGGTGAGAAGCTCCAGATCCTCTTGTGAGAACGGCCGGAAGAGGGTTCCGTTATCGACATACAGCAGTCCGATCACCTGATCGCCCGTCTGCAGCGGCACGGCCATGAAACTGCGGATCCGCTGCAGGATGATGCTGTCCTGTTTGCGAAGCGCGCTATCGATCAGCGCATCCTTTACCAGAAGCGCGGCACGGTCGCGAATCA
Organism: Bryobacterales bacterium; assembly: GCA_025462985.1. Classification (GTDB taxonomy): domain Bacteria; phylum Acidobacteriota; class Terriglobia; order Bryobacterales; family Bryobacteraceae; genus Bog-105. The sequence goes on from JAOAPP010000040.1 coordinate 3,548, forward strand.
CGCGATCCCGGACGGCAGTGCTGATAGTGAATTCGTCACCGCGGCTCGCGCGTTCGGACAGCGTGCCATTTTCCGTTATCAGAATGACTCCGCGTTTTGCTTCTACTGCCGAGAGGGCAAGCTCCAGGATGACCTCGAACAACTGCTGCAGCGGACGATGTCCAGCCAGTTCCTGTCCGGCGCGAATCAGCGCCCTGATGGCGCGAGTAGTGTTGAGCGCGGATTGCGCGCTTTTCTGAGGACCCTCGCCTAGTACTTCGTTCAGGTTTGTGACGATGGTAGCTTCCCGGCGGAACGAATCCGTGTCTTGCCTGACGAACCGCACCACGCTTCGGGTCTCACCCGACTTGGAGGGAGACTCGCAGACATCGATCGTCAGGTGCCCGGCGAAGATGCGGTCCCCGGGCTGAAGCGAGTGGCTGCCTTCGAGGAGTGAAGCATTGACGA